>NZ_CDRQYH010000009.1:0-80609 GCF_977039595.1 Enterobacter sp. | reverse complement strand
TTCACATAGTCGCTTTTTAGTTAACAAAACCAATTTGTTGGGGTATCGCCAAGCGGTAAGGCACCGGATTCTGATTCCGGCATTCCGAGGTTCGAATCCTCGTACCCCAGCCAATTTAAAAAGTCGTTAAGCAGTTTGTTTAACGCAATTGGGGTGTCGCCAAGCGGTAAGGCTCTGGTTTCTGATACCAGCATTCCGGGGTTCGAATCCCTGCACCCCAGCCACTTAAGTAACAAAAAAGCCCGCTCTGCGGGCTTTTTTGTTTTTGTTGTTCAGAATCGAGTAGCCTGATGCCCTCTCCCACGGGGAGAGGGCATCAATATTAAAGTCCCAGGGCGTATTTCAGCGCCTGACGCTTCAGACCACCGGCACGCTCCGCTGCCATCAATCCAAGATTACGCAGAATGCGCACCGGGGCTAAATCATTGCTGAACCCGGCATAGAACAGATCCATCCCCGACTGCATGATAAAGTTATCCGCCATGCGTCGCGTCTGATAACGCTTCAGGACCTGATGGCTGGCCCAGTTTTCCGCGTGTCCGCGGGCACTGCCCAGCACATCCAGTAACGCATCGACATCACGATACCCCAGGTTGACACCCTGCCCGGCCAGCGGATGAATGGTGTGTGCCGCATCGCCCACCAGCGCCAGCCCTTCACGGGCATACTGCAAAGCGTGACGTCGCGTGAGGGGGAACGCCCCGGCAGCGACCGGCGTGACGTTGCCCAGACGGCTCGGGAAGTGCAGGCGGATTTCCCGCTGCAATTGCTCCATTGAAAGCCCCTGCAGCTGGCGAATGCGCGCCGGTTTGTCGTACCACACCAGCGATCCCCAGTTATCGAACAGCGGTAAAAAGGCGTGCGGGCCATTCGGGGTAAAGTGCTGCCAGGTACTCTCGCCCGGTGCATTCTCGCACTCGACGGTAATCAGCATGCAGGACTGCTCATACTGCCAGGCATGAATCCCAATTCCCGCCATCTGTCTAACCTGCGAGTTAGCACCGTCCGCCCCAATGACCAGCTTCACGGCCAGCTCATCGCCGTTGTCGAGCGTCAGTAAATACCCACTATCGTGAGGATGCAGCGCCTTAAGCGACGCAGGCACGCGCAGCGTCACCTGCGGATGCGCCTCCAGCGACTGCCAGAGCGCCCGCTGGAGCACGTTGTTTTCCACCATATAGCCCAGGCGCGGCAGCTTCAGCTCAGCGGCATCAAACGCGACGTGGGCATTTTCCCACTCCCAGGTTTCAAGACGGCTATAGGGGTGCGCGCGCATTTCCAGCACCGCCTCCCAGACGCCCAGCCCGCGCAGCAGATCGACGGACGCCGCGCTGATCGCGGATATGCGCACATCAGGTTTGCTAGCGGGATCGAAGGCTGGCGGAGCAGCCTGTTCAATTATCGTTACCTCAAATCCCTGCTTCGCCAGCCCCAGCGCCAGCGCGCCGCCGACCATACCGCCGCCGACAACGGCAACTTCGGTGTGTAGGAGTGTCATGGTCAATTTTCCTTATTGGAGAATCCCTTAAGTTTACCGGATTTTTGCGGTCCTGAGACACACAACCTTCATACTGGTCACAACCCCACCAAAGCATTACAATACGCGGCTTGCAATCCTGAGCTGAGCAAGTCGATGACTAAAAAACTCCATATAAAAACCTGGGGCTGTCAGATGAACGAATACGATTCATCCAAGATGGCCGATCTGCTGGATACCACCCACGGATACCAGCTGACTGAAAATGCGAAAGAAGCGGACGTGCTGCTGCTGAACACCTGTTCGATTCGTGAAAAAGCGCAGGAAAAAGTCTTTCACGTATTAGGACGCTGGAAACTTCTCAAACGAAAAAATCCGGACCTGATCATCGGGGTGGGCGGCTGCGTCGCGTCGCAGGAAGGCAAGCTGATCCGCCAGAGAGCCCCGTATGTGGATATTGTCTTTGGTCCTCAGACCCTCCACCGCCTGCCGGAGATGATCAATCAGGTTCGCGGCAACCGTAGCCCGGTCGTTGACGTCAGCTTCCCGGAAATCGAAAAATTCGACCGTCTGCCAGAGCCGCGAGCCGATGGCCCAACCGCCTTCGTCTCCATCATGGAGGGCTGCAACAAATACTGCACGTACTGCGTGGTGCCTTACACCCGTGGTGAAGAAGTCAGCCGTCCGGCAGACGATATTCTGTTTGAAATCGCACAGCTTGCCGCGCAGGGCGTTCGCGAAGTTAACCTGCTGGGCCAGAACGTTAACGCCTGGCGCGGGGAAAACTACGACGGTACCACCGGCAGCTTTGCTGAGCTGCTGCGCCTGGTGGCCGCGATTGACGGCATCGACCGCATTCGCTTTACCACCAGCCATCCGATGGAGTTTACCGATGACATCATTGACGTCTATCGCGATACGCCAGAGCTGGTGAGCTTCCTGCACCTGCCGATTCAGTGCGGCTCTGACCGCGTGCTGAACCTGATGGGCCGCCCGCATACGGTGCTGGAATATAAGTCCACCATTCGCAAGCTGCGTGAAGCGCGTCCGGATATCCAGATTAGCTCTGACTTTATCGTCGGCTTCCCTGGCGAAACCGCTGATGACTTCGAGCGCACCATGAAGCTCATCGGCGAAGTGAATTTTGACGTCAGCTACAGCTTCATCTTCTCTGCGCGTCCCGGGACACCGGCGGCCGATATGGTTGACGATGTGCCGGAAGAAGAGAAAAAGCAACGTCTGTATATTCTGCAGGAACGTATTAACCAGCAGGCCAACGCGTGGAGCCGCCGCATGCTCGGCACCGTTCAGCGCATTCTGGTGGAAGGCACTTCCCGTAAGAGCATTATGGAGCTGTCCGGTCGTACTGAAAACAACCGCGTGGTGAACTTTGAAGGCACTCCGGATATGATCGGTAAATTCGTGGACGTCGAGATTATCGAAGTGCTGACCAACTCGCTGCGCGCGAAAGTGGTCCGCACCGAGGATGAAATGGGCCTGCGTATTGCCGAGTCACCTGAATCCGTCATCTCTCGTACTCGCAAAGAAAACGATTCTGGCGTTGGGATTTACCAGCCATAATCCTTCTGGCCTGCCCTTCCGGCAGGCCTTGTATTTCCTCTCATCGTCCCCAATATCTTCCGCAACGCTTGCGCCTTTATTCTGTGGCGTGAATAATTTCGGTAATGACCGTTTTATTACGCCTGTCGCAACGGATCAGTTAACCAATCAAAGAGGAACAGTTTGAACATAGATACGCGTGAAATTAGCCTTGAGCCAGCAGACAACGCTCGCCTGCTGAGCCTGTGCGGGCCGTTTGATGACAACATCAAACAACTGGAGCGACGTCTGGGTATCGAAATCAATCGTCGCGATAATCATTTCAAACTTACCGGACGCCCTATCTGCGTCAATGCCGCTGCGGACATTCTGCGTAGCCTGTATGTCGACACCTCCCCCATGCGCGGCGAAATTCAGGATATCGAACCGGAACAAATTCACCTCGCTATTAAAGAGGCGCGCGTGCTTGAGCAAAGCGCGGAAAGCGTTCCGGACTACGGTAAGGCAATCAATATCAAGACGAAACGTGGCGTCATTAAGCCGCGTACGCCAAACCAGGCACAGTACATCGCCAATATCCTCGACCACGACATCACCTTCGGGGTGGGGCCGGCGGGCACGGGTAAAACCTATCTGGCCGTTGCCGCGGCGGTCGATGCGCTGGAACGCCAGGAGATCCGTCGAATTCTGCTGACCCGTCCGGCCGTTGAAGCGGGCGAAAAGCTGGGCTTCCTGCCGGGCGATCTGAGCCAGAAGGTCGACCCGTATCTGCGTCCTTTATACGATGCGCTGTTCGAAATGCTGGGCTTTGAGAAGGTCGAGAAGCTCATTGAGCGTAACGTTATCGAAGTGGCCCCGCTCGCCTACATGCGCGGCCGTACGCTGAACGATGCGTTCATCATTCTCGATGAGAGCCAGAACACCACCATCGAACAGATGAAGATGTTCCTGACGCGTATCGGCTTTAACTCGAAAGCGGTCATCACCGGCGACGTCACCCAGATCGACCTGCCGCGCAGCACCAAATCCGGCCTGCGCCACGCCATCGAGGTGCTGGCCGAGGTCGACGAAATCAGCTTTAACTTCTTCCACAGTGAAGACGTGGTACGCCACCCGGTGGTCGCGCGTATCGTAAACGCCTATGAAGCCTGGGAAGAGGCGGATCAGAAGCGTAAGGCCGAACTGGCCGCAGAACGTAAGCGCGAAGCGCAGGAGCAAGAACAGAAATGAGTCAGGTGATCCTCGATTTACAGCTGGCCTGTGAAGACAATTCCGGCATGCCAGATGAGGCACAGTTTCAGAAATGGCTGGATGCCGTTATTCCTCAGTTTCAGGAAGAATCAGAAGTTACGATTCGCCTGGTGGATGAAGCGGAAAGCCATGAGCTTAACCTGACCTATCGCGGGAAAGATAAGCCGACCAACGTGCTCTCTTTCCCGTTCGAAGCGCCGCCGGGTATCGAGATGCCGCTGCTGGGCGATCTGATCATCTGCCGTCAGGTGGTTGAACAGGAAGCGAAAGAGCAGCAAAAGCCGCTTGAGGCCCACTGGGCGCATATGGTGGTACACGGCAGTCTGCATCTGCTCGGCTACGATCACATTGAAGATGACGAAGCGGAAGAGATGGAGTCCCTCGAGACAGAGATAATGCTTGCTCTGGGCTATGAGGATCCGTACATTGCCGAGAAAGAATAGTCCGTCACCTGACTGACTCCCCTGCCGCCACGAAAGGATATCGCGTGGCGGTAAACGTTGAACTAACAAGAGAACCCTTAACAAACGCCATGAGCGACGACAATTCACACAGTAGCGACACGACAACCAGTAAAAAGGGATTTTTCTCCCTCATTCTGAACCAGCTTTTCCACGGCGAACCCAAAAACCGTGATGAACTGCTGGAGCTGATTCGTGATTCCGGGCAGAACGACCTTATCGACGAAGATACGCGCGAAATGCTCGAAGGGGTCATGGACATCGCCGACCAGCGCGTTCGCGATATCATGATCCCCCGCTCGCAGATGATAACCCTGAAACGTAACCAGACCCTGGACGAGTGCCTCGATGTGATCATCGAATCCGCCCACTCGCGTTTCCCGGTCATCAGCGAAGACAAAGATCACATCGAAGGGATTTTGATGGCGAAAGATCTGCTGCCGTTTATGCGCAGCGATGCCGAAGCCTTCAGCATGGAAAAAGTGTTACGCCAGGCCGTGGTTGTGCCGGAAAGTAAACGTGTGGATCGGATGCTGAAAGAGTTTCGCTCTCAGCGTTACCACATGGCGATTGTTATTGATGAATTTGGCGGTGTTTCCGGTCTGGTCACGATCGAGGATATTCTTGAGCTGATCGTGGGCGAAATCGAAGACGAGTACGACGAAGAAGAGGATATCGACTTCCGTCAGCTCAGCCGCCACACCTGGACCGTGCGCGCGCTGGCCTCCATTGAGGACTTCAACGACGCCTTCGGGACCCACTTCAGCGATGAAGAGGTCGATACCATTGGCGGGCTGGTGATGCAGGCCTTTGGTCATCTCCCGGCGCGCGGTGAAACCGTTGACATCGACGGTTACCAGTTCAAAGTGGCAATGGCCGACAGCCGACGTATTATACAGGTTCATGTCAGAACGCCGGACGACTCACCGGTGCCAAAACTGGAAGATTAATGTAAATGGCATTTGCCCCATTGCTTGAACGCCAGCGCGTCCGTTTGCTGCTGGCGCTGTTACTCGGAGCCAGCGGTACGCTGGCTTTTTCTCCTTACGATATCTGGCCCGCGGCCATACTCTCCCTGATGGGGCTTCAGGGTCTGATCCTGAACCGTCGTCCGGTACAGGCTGCCGCTATCGGCTACTTCTGGGGACTGGGGCTGTTTGGCTCAGGTATTAACTGGGTCTACGTCAGCATCGCCCAGTTTGGCGGTATGCCTGGCCCGGTAAACGTCTTCCTGGTGGTCCTGCTCGCCGCGTATCTCTCGCTCTATACCGGTCTGTTCGCCGGCATCCTTTCTCGCCTGTGGCCCAAAACCAGCTGGCTGCGCGTTGCCATTGCCGCACCGGTGGTCTGGCAGATCACGGAATTCCTGCGCGGCTGGGTGCTGACCGGCTTCCCGTGGCTGCAGTTCGGCTACAGTCAGATTGACGGCCCGCTCAAAGGCCTGGCGCCGGTAATGGGCGTTGAGGCCATCAACTTCCTGCTGATGGTGGTGAGCGGCCTGCTGGTTCTGGCGCTGGTCACGCGCTGCTGGAAGCCGCTGGTTATGGCGCTGGTGCTGTTCGCCCTTCCCTTCCCGCTGCGCTATATCCAGTGGTTCACGCCTGAGCCCGCGCGCGCCATGCAGGTTTCCATGGTGCAGGGGAATATCCCGCAGTCCATGAAGTGGGACGAGAAAGAGCTGCTAAACACGCTGAAGATCTACGCCAACGCCACCGAAGAGGTGATGGGTAAATCGCAGCTGATTATCTGGCCGGAGTCTGCCATTCCCGATCTGGAAATCAATCAGCAGCCGTTCCTCAACATGATGAACGACCTGCTGGTGGCGCGCGGCAGCACGCTAATCACCGGGATTGTCGATGCGCGTCTGAATCAGCAGAACCGCTACGACACCTACAACACCATCATTACGCTCGGCAAAGACAGCGAATACAGCTACCACTCCACTGACCGGTACAACAAGAACCACCTGGTGCCGTTTGGTGAATTTGTCCCGCTGGAGTCGATTCTGCGCCCGCTGGCCCCGTTCTTCGACCTGCCGATGTCCTCTTTCAGCCGCGGCCCGTACGTACAGCCTCAGCTGCACGCGCACGGCGCAGCCCTGACGGCGGCTATCTGCTACGAAATCATCCTCGGCGAGCAGGTGCGCGATAACTTCCGCCCTGATACAGACTATCTGCTGACCATCTCCAACGATGCCTGGTTTGGTAAGTCAATCGGCCCGTGGCAGCACTTCCAGATGGCACGTATGCGCTCTCTGGAGCTGGCGCGTCCGCTGCTGCGCAGTACCAACAACGGCATCACCGCTGTGATTGGTCCGCAGGGTGAAATCCAGGCGATGATCCCGCAGTTTACCCGAGAGGTGCTGACCACGAATGTCACGCCAACCACAGGCCTGACGCCATATGCGCGCACCGGCAACTGGCCGCTGTGGATCCTGACCGCGCTATTCGGCTTTGGCGCGGTGCTGATGAGCCTGCGCCAGCGTCGTAAATAACCTTCCCTTCTGTTGCCGGGTGGCGGCTACGCCTTACCCGGCAATCCCTTCCAAATCTTAAAACTGGCACGCCTATTGCTTTGTTTATTCAGGTAAACGCAGTTTGGCTTAACGTGCAACTTTGTCGCACCAGCGTAGATCACCGGCAGCACCGTAACGGTGCAACGGGAGATATTTGCCTCTGAATGGTGCGGCGCGCTTCGCAAAAATAAACAATAACGCAGCAAAATCTTTACATTAAGCCAGACTAAATGTTAACAAGCTTGCATAACACTGCACTCGCATTGCGCGAGATATAACAACATCACAATGGGTATCAATGCGTCACTGGCGCTGATAAAAAAGGAGTTGGGTATGCAATTACGTAAACTGGCCACAGCAATGCTGGTTATGGGAATGTCTGCAGGCGTGGTTCACGCTGAAGATGCGCCTGCAGCAGGCAGTACTCTCGACAAGATTGCCAAAAACGGCGTTATCGTGGTCGGCCACCGTGAATCTTCTGTCCCGTTCTCTTACTACGACAACACGCAAAAAGTCGTGGGCTATTCACAGGATTACTCCAACGCCATCGTTGAAGCCGTGAAGAAAAAGCTGAACAAACCTGACCTGCAGGTGAAGCTGATCCCAATCACTTCACAGAACCGTATTCCACTGCTGCAAAACGGCACCTTTGACTTCGAGTGTGGCTCCACCACTAACAACCTGGAGCGTCAGAAACAGGCTGCTTTCTCTGACACCATCTTTGTCGTGGGTACCCGCCTGCTGACGAAGAAAGGCGGTGAGATCAAAGACTTCGCTGACCTGAAAGGTAAAGCGGTCGTTGTTACCTCCGGTACCACGTCAGAAGTGCTGCTCCACAAGCTGAACGACGAGAAGAAAATGGACATGCGCATCATCAGCGCGAAAGACCATGGCGACTCCTTCCGTACCCTGGAAAGCGGCCGTGCCGTCGCGTTTATGATGGATGACGCCCTGCTGGCAGGCGAGCGTGCGAAAGCGAAAAAACCAGACAACTGGGATATCGTCGGTACCGCGCAGTCGAAAGAAGCCTACGGCTGTATGCTGCGTAAAGACGATCCGCAGTTTAAAAAGCTGATCGATGACACCATCGCTCAGGTGCAGACCTCCGGCGAAGCGGAAAAATGGTTCGACAAATGGTTCAAGAACCCGATTCCACCGAAAAACCTGAACATGAATTTTGAACTGTCTGACGACATGAAAGCGCTGTTCAAATCTCCAAATGACAAGGCTCTTAACTAATTAGAACAACAGGGGCGGGATCTCCTGCCCTCTCGATTGTCGGGAAGCATGGACAGACTATACGTTGAGTGGTCGTTCCCCACTCAGCGCGAAAAATGAGCTTCTCACCAATCTTCGAGGGTAGCGCTGCTACCCTTTTTTTTCTGGAGTTTATTATGTCAATCGACTGGAACTGGGGCATATTCCTGCAACAAGCCCCGTTCGGCAACACCACCTATCTTGGCTGGCTGTGGAGCGGCTTTCAGGTCACCGTGGCATTATCGATAACGGCGTGGATTATCGCGTTTCTTGTCGGTTCTTTGTTCGGTATTCTGCGCACCGTCCCTAACCGCTTTCTTTCAACACTTGGCACCCTGTATGTGGAACTGTTCCGTAACGTTCCGCTGATCGTGCAATTCTTTACCTGGTATCTGGTTATCCCGGAACTGCTGCCGGAAAATATTGGCATGTGGTTCAAGTCGGAACTGGATCCGAACGTGCAGTTCTTTGTCTCCTCCATGATGTGTCTGGGGCTGTTTACCGCTGCGCGCGTTTGCGAGCAGGTGCGTGCCGCCATTCAGTCATTGCCGCGCGGACAAAAAAATGCGGGCCTGGCGATGGGCCTGACGCTGCCCCAAACCTACCGCTACGTGCTGCTGCCAAACGCCTACCGCGTTATCGTTCCACCGATGACCTCAGAGATGATGAACCTGGTGAAAAACTCGGCCATCGCCTCGACTATCGGCCTGGTCGATATGGCCGCGCAGGCGGGCAAACTGCTGGATTACTCCGCTCACGCGTGGGAATCCTTCACCGCGATCACGCTCGCGTATGTTCTGATTAACGCTTTCATCATGCTGGTGATGAACCTGGTTGAACGCAAAATTCGCCTGCCGGGCAACATGGGGGGCAAATAATGTACGAATTTGACTGGAGTTCTGTCGTTCCATCCATGCCTTACCTGCTTGATGGACTGATGATTACCTTAAAAATCACCGTCATTGCCATCATCGTCGGTATCGTCTGGGGCACCCTGCTGGCCGTCATGCGCCTGTCGAGCTTTAAGCCGCTCGCATGGTTTGCGACCGCCTACGTTAACGTGTTCCGCTCCATCCCGCTGGTAATGGTGCTGCTGTGGTTTTACCTGATCGTGCCCGGCTTCCTGCAAAACGTGCTGGGGCTGTCGCCGAAAACCGATATCCGTCTGATCTCCGCCATGGTGGCGTTCTCAATGTTTGAGGCCGCTTACTACTCTGAGATTATCCGAGCGGGCATTCAGAGTATCTCCCGTGGGCAATCCAGCGCCGCGCTGGCCCTGGGGATGACGCACTGGCAGTCCATGCAGCTCATTATTCTGCCGCAGGCGTTTCGCGCCATGGTTCCGCTCCTGCTTACCCAGGGTATCGTGTTGTTCCAGGATACCTCGCTGGTCTACGTTCTGAGTCTGGCAGACTTCTTCCGTACCGCGTCAACCATCGGTGAACGTGATGGTACGCAGGTTGAGATGGTGCTCTTTGCGGGTGCGGTCTATTTTGTGATTAGTTTAAGCGCGTCGCTGTTGGTCAGCTGGCTGAAGAAAAGGACGGTATAATGATTTCCCTGAAAAATGTTTCTAAATGGTATGGGCACTTTCAGGTGCTGACCGACTGCTCCACCGAGGTAAAAAAAGGTGATGTGGTAGTGGTGTGCGGGCCGTCCGGTTCCGGTAAATCGACGCTGATCAAAACCGTTAACGGACTGGAGCCGGTCCAGCAGGGTGAGATCGTCGTCAACGGCACCAAAGTCAACGACAAGAAAACCAACCTCGCCCAGCTTCGCTCTCACGTTGGCATGGTGTTCCAGCATTTTGAGCTGTTCCCTCACCTCTCCATTATTGAGAACCTGACGCTGGCTCAGGTGAAAGTGCTTAAGCGTGATAAAAAAGCGTCGCGCGAGAAAGGCCTTAAGCTCCTGGAACGCGTTGGGCTCTCGGCGCATGCCGATAAGTTCCCGGCGCAGCTCTCCGGCGGCCAACAGCAGCGTGTGGCGATCGCCCGCGCGCTGTGCATGGATCCGGTGGCTATGCTGTTTGATGAGCCCACGTCGGCGCTCGATCCAGAGATGATCAATGAAGTGCTGGACGTGATGGTCGAGCTGGCGCACGAAGGGATGACCATGATGGTTGTGACCCACGAAATGGGCTTCGCCCGTAAGGTGGCCAACCGCGTGATCTTTATGGACGAAGGGAAAATTGTCGAAGATTCTCCGAAAGAGGAGTTCTTCGCCAACCCGAAATCTGAACGTGCGAAAGATTTCCTCGCCAAAATCCTGCACTAATCTTCCCGGTGCGCAATCTGCGGATTGCGCACTGCTTCACGCTTTAACTCTCTTTATCTATTCGGCGTCACATTGCAGCGTTAACCTTGTCACAAAATAACGCTATGAATGGAGAACGCTATGGCACAACCCATCATTTTCGATTGCGATCCGGGTCATGATGACGCGATCGCGCTCGTTCTTGCACTTGCCTCCCCTGAACTCGACGTCAAAGCCGTCACTTCTTCCGCCGGAAACCAGACGCCGGTTAAAACCCTGCGTAACGTTTTGCGCATGCTGACGCTGCTTGGGCGCACCGATATTCCCGTCGCCGGTGGCGCCCTCAAGCCCCTGATGCGTGAATTAATTATCGCGGATAACGTGCATGGTGAAAGCGGGCTGGACGGTCCGGCACTGCCGGAGCCGGGCTTTACGCCGCAAAACTGTACCGCCGTGGAGCTGATGGCGAAGGTGCTGCGCGAGAGCGCGGAGCCCGTCACGCTGGTGGCAACGGGACCGCAAACCAACGTCGCGCTGCTGCTGAACAGCCATCCTGAACTGCACGGTAAAATCGCCCGTATCGTCATCATGGGCGGAGCCATGGGGCTGGGAAACTGGACGCCGTCCGCAGAATTCAACATTTTTGTCGACCCGGAAGCGGCGGAGATTGTGTTCCAGTCAGGCTTGCCAGTTGTGATGGCAGGGCTGGACGTGACCCATCGCGCACAGATTATGGCAGACGACATTGAGCGCTTCCGTGCCGTGGGTAATCCGGTCGCGACAACCGTGGCTGAGCTGCTCGACTTCTTTATGGAGTATCACAAAGCCGAGAAGTGGGGCTTCCACGGCGCGCCGCTGCACGATCCGTGCACCATTGCCTGGCTGTTAAAACCGGAGATGTTTACTACGGTTCACAGATGGGTTGGCGTCGAAACGCAGGGGAAATACACCCAGGGCATGACGGTGGTGGACTACTACTCGCTGACGGGAAATAAGCCGAATACTACGGTGATGGTGGATATTGACCGGGAGGCGTTTGTGGATTTGCTGGCGGAGAGGCTGGCTTACTATAGTGCGTAATGCGGCCTGATGCCCTCACCCCGGCCCTCTCCCACAGGGAGAGGGCGCAAACCTGCGCTTTACTTAGGGCTCAAACGGCCGACGCTGGAACTGATCGTGGCCGCATTTCGGACACAGCGGCAGCACGTCCGGCGTATAGACCGCAATATGGTGGTGGCAATTCTCGCACACCAGATTTCCCAGCCCGACCACCTCACCGCTGTGGTACACACCGTGGTGGTTCAAATCCTGAAAGACCTCGCGCCATTCCAGCTGCGTTTTATCCGTGATGTCGGCCAGCTCTTGCCACAGGCTCTCTTTGATCACCCGCATGAAAACGCTGTCCGTGACCTCCTCCTGGCTCTCCTGGTAGCTGCGCGCGAACTCCTCCAGATCGCGACGCACGGCACGCGTCACCTCTTCCACTTCGGTTCGCGTTAACTCACCCGTTTGCGACACGCGGGCACGCGCCTGCTCCACCAGCGCATCGATATCGCGCTCGCCGTTACGCAGCCGTTCCGTCAGTGTCGCCACCAGTTCGCGGTAAAATTGAGCAACCTTGTTCATCATTTTGCCTCCCGGGTAAGTAACTATTTCTAATAATAGACCTTATTTCATCGCCGCTTTGTCAGGTGAAGCACAGACCCGGTAAATTCCTGCAAAGCGCATTTGTGCGAAAGGCTGTTTTGACGCGGGCGTTTGGGCTATGCTATGCGGATCTGAATTACCACATCCATTGGCTACATTTGTAGCTGTATTGAAAACAGGACCACTGGCTGCCATGCAAGAGCAATACCGCCCGGAAGAGATAGAATCAAAAGTCCAGCAACACTGGGACGAGAAGCGCACCTTTGAAGTAACCGAAGACGAGAGCAAAGAGAAGTATTACTGCCTGTCGATGCTTCCCTATCCTTCTGGTCGACTACACATGGGCCACGTGCGTAACTACACCATCGGCGATGTGATTGCGCGTTACCAGCGCATGCTCGGCAAAAACGTGCTCCAGCCTATCGGCTGGGATGCGTTCGGTCTTCCTGCGGAAGGCGCAGCGGTCAAAAACAACACCGCACCGGCACCGTGGACGTACGACAACATCGCGTACATGAAAAACCAGCTCAAAATGCTGGGCTTTGGCTATGACTGGAGCCGCGAGCTGGCAACCTGTACCCCAGAATACTATCGCTGGGAGCAGAAGTTCTTCACCGAGCTGTACAAAAAAGGGCTGGTGTATAAGAAGACCTCTGCCGTTAACTGGTGTCCGAATGACCAGACCGTTCTCGCGAACGAACAGGTTATTGATGGCTGCTGCTGGCGCTGCGACACTAAAGTTGAGCGTAAAGAGATTCCACAGTGGTTTATCAAAATCACCGCTTACGCTGATGAGCTGCTGAACGATCTGGATAACCTCGACCACTGGCCAGATACCGTTAAGACCATGCAGCGCAACTGGATCGGCCGTTCCGAAGGCGTGGAAATCACCTTCAACGTTGAGAACTACGACCAGACCCTGACCGTCTACACCACCCGTCCGGACACCTTCATGGGCGCGGCCTACCTGGCCGTGGCCGCAGGTCACCCGCTGGCGCAGAAAGCAGCGGAAAACAATCCGGAACTGGCTACCTTCATCGACGAGTGCCGCAACACCAAAGTGGCCGAAGCCGATATGGCAACGATGGAGAAAAAAGGCGTTGATACCGGCTTTAAAGCCATTCACCCACTGACTGGCGAAGCGATCCCTGTCTGGGCCGCCAACTTCGTTCTGATGGAGTACGGCACAGGCGCCGTGATGGCCGTTCCGGGTCACGACCAGCGCGACTACGAATTTGCCACCAAATATGGCCTGACCATCAAGCCTGTTATCCTGGCGGCTGATGGTTCAGAACCAGACCTGTCTGAACACGCGCTGACCGAAAAAGGGACCTTGTTCAACTCCGGCGAGTTCAGCGGTCTGAGCTTCGAAGAGGGCTTCAACGCCATCGCCGATAAGCTGGCCTCTCTGGGCGTGGGTGAGCGTAAGGTTAACTTCCGTCTGCGCGACTGGGGCGTATCCCGTCAGCGTTACTGGGGTGCACCAATCCCAATGGTGACGCTGGAAGATGGCACCGTGATGCCAACGCCGGAAGATCAGCTCCCGGTGATCCTGCCGGAAGACGTCGTCATGGACGGCATCACCAGCCCGATCAAAGCCGATCCTGAGTGGGCAAAAACCACCGTCAACGGTCAGCCTGCGCTGCGCGAAACCGACACCTTTGACACCTTTATGGAGTCATCCTGGTACTATGCGCGCTACACCTGCCCGCAGTATCAGGAAGGCATGCTGGATTCCAAAGCGGCAAACTACTGGCTGCCGGTAGATATCTACATCGGCGGCATTGAACACGCCATCATGCACCTGCTTTACTTCCGCTTCTTCCACAAGCTGATGCGCGATGCGGGCATGGTGAACTCTGACGAACCGGCCAAACAGCTGCTGTGTCAGGGCATGGTGCTGGCAGATGCATTCTATTACGTCGGTGCCAACGGCGAGCGTAACTGGGTTTCTCCGGTTGACGCCATCGTCGAGCGCGACGAGAAAGGCCGTATCGTGAAGGCGAAAGACGCCGAAGGTCATGAACTGGTTTATACCGGCATGAGCAAGATGTCCAAGTCGAAAAACAACGGTATCGACCCACAGGTGATGGTTGAGCGCTACGGTGCAGACACCGTTCGTCTGTTCATGATGTTTGCCTCTCCGGCTGATATGACTCTGGAGTGGCAGGAATCTGGCGTTGAAGGCGCTAACCGTTTCCTGAAACGCGTCTGGAAACTGGTTTACGAACATACTGCTCTGGGTGATGCCCCAGTGCTGAACGCCGCCGCACTGACTGAAGATCAGCAGGCGCTGCGTCGTGATGTTCATAAAACGATTGCGAAAGTAACCGATGATATTGGTCGTCGTCAGACCTTCAATACCGCAATTGCGGCTATTATGGAACTGATGAACAAGCTGGCGAAAGCCCCGCAGGACGGTGAGCAGGATCGCGCCTTAATGCGTGAAGCACTGCTGGCTGTTGTTCGCATGCTGAACCCGTTCACTCCACACGTTAGCTTCACCCTGTGGCAGGAGCTGAAAGGCGAAGGAGATATCGACAACGCGCCGTGGCCGCAGGCTGACGAAGCAGCGATGGTGGAAAACACGACGCTGGTAGTGGTTCAGGTGAACGGTAAAGTCCGCGGTAAAATTACCGTGGCGGTCGATGCAACCGAAGAACAGGTTCGCGAGCGCGCGGGTCAGGAACCTCTGGTCGCAAAATATCTTGAGGGCGTTACCGTACGTAAAGTGATCTACGTACCGGGTAAACTGCTCAATCTGGTCGTTGGCTAAGCGCGGGAGGAAACGTGCGACAACTGGCAACAATACTCTTATCACTGGCGGTGCTTGTCACCGCTGGCTGCGGATGGCACCTGCGCGATACCACGGCGGTGCCTGCTGAGATGAAAACGATGATTTTCGACTCATCAGATCCGAATGGCCCACTCAGCCGGGCAATTCGTAATCAGCTGCGTCTGAACGGCGTTGAGCTTGTTGAGAAACAAACGCTGCGCCAGGATGTACCGTCTCTGCGTATTATAGGAGGAGGTCTGTCGAGAGATACCGCTTCTATCTTCCAGGATGGCCGTACAGCTGAATATCAGATGGTGCTGACGGTCAGCGCAGCGGTCCTGATCCCGGGTAAAGACATCTATCCGATCAGCACGAAAGTGTACCGTTCGTTCTTCGATAACCCGCAGACGGCGCTGGCAAAAGATGCCGAACAGCAGATTATCATCAACGAAATGTACGACAAGGCGGCGGAACAGCTGATCCGTAAACTGCCAAGTATTGCAGCGTCTACCAAACAAGGCTCTGACATTGTTGAAAAACCGGTTGCTGGCACGCTTCCTGCTGCTAACTCTCTGGGTAAATGATGATCAGGCTGTATCCTGAACAACTCCGCGCGCAGCTCAAAGAAGGGCTGCGCGCGGCGTATCTGCTTCTTGGAAACGATCCGTTATTACTTCAGGAAAGCCTGGATGCCGTGCGGCATGAGGCCGCTTCTCAGGGCTTCGATGAACACCACACCGTCCAGTTGGATAACAGCACCGACTGGAATGCCCTCTTCTCACTCTGTCAGGCGATGAGCCTTTTTGCGTCGCGCCAGACTATTCAGATCCTGCTGCCGGAGAACGGCCCTAACGCGGCCATCAATGAACAGCTGGCCACGCTGGTCAGCCTGCTTCACAGCGATCTGCTGCTGATTGTGCGCGGTAACAAACTCACCAAAGCGCAGGAAAACGCGGCGTGGTTCACCCAACTCGCAGCCCACGCGGTGCAGGTCACCTGTCAGACGCCTGAACAGGCGCATCTGCCAAAATGGGTCGCAGCGAGAGCGAAGCAGAACAACCTTCAGCTGGATGATGCGGCGAACCAACTGCTCTGCTACTGCTATGAAGGCAATCTGCTTGCACTGGCACAGGCGCTGGACAGACTCTCCCTGCTCTGGCCGGATGGCAAGCTGACCTTGCCGCGCGTCGAGCAGGCCGTTAACGACGCGGCACACTTCACGCCGTTCCACTGGGTGGACGCGCTGCTGTCGGCGAAAAGCAAACGCGCCCTGCATATTCTGCAACAGCTGCGTCTCGAAGGGAGCGAACCCGTTATTCTGCTGCGTACGCTGCAGCGCGAATTACTGCTGCTGATTACGCTCAAGCGTCAGTCTGCCCATACGCCGCTGCGTTCGCTGTTTGATAAACACCGCGTGTGGCAAAATCGCCGGGCTTTGACCACCGAGGCCGTCAACCGCCTGAGTCATGAACAGCTTCGTCAGGCTGTACAGCTTCTGATGCGCGCAGAGCTCACGTTAAAACAAGATTACGGCCAGTCGGTGTGGGCGGAGCTGGAAAGCCTTTCTCTGCTGCTCTGCCACAAGGCGCTGGCAGACGTTTTTATTGATGGATAGCATGCATTCTTTACAGGCCTTATATGGCGGCACCTTCGACCCGGTACATTACGGGCATCTGAAGCCGGTTGAAATTCTGGCGAATCTGATCGGCCTTCAGCGCGTCACCATTATGCCCAACAATGTCCCGCCCCATCGTCCACAGCCCGAGGCGACCAGCGAGCAGCGAAAAGAGATGCTTGCCCTGGCCATCGCGGATAAACCCCTCTTCCGACTTGACGAGCGTGAGCTGCGTCGCGACACCCCCTCCTGGACATCTCAGACGCTTCAGGAGTGGCGCGCCGAACAAGGGCCAGACCAGCCGCTGGCGTTTATCATCGGCCAGGATTCCCTGCTGAATTTCCCCACATGGCATCAGTATGAAACTATTCTGGAGAACAGCCATTTGCTGGTCTGCCGCCGTCCGGGCTATCCGCTGACCATGCGCGAAGCGCAGTACCAGCAGTGGCTGGAAGACCATCTCACCGATAATGTTGAAGATCTTCACAATCAGCCTGCCGGGAAGATCTATCTTGCGGAAACGCCGTGGTTCGATATCTCTGCGACCCTCATTCGTGAGCGTTTACAGCAGGGTTTAGCCTGTGACGATCTGCTCCCCGCACCGGTGTTAGCCTATATCCATGCGCACGGTTTGTATCAGAAAAGCGCAGATGAATAGCCGGAGGGCATAAAAAGGGGCTTATTGTTTATCCTGCCTTGACAGGGTAAGCCATACTGTTATTCTCCGCTGCCAGACTTTCCCGCCGATAATTGCTTTACAGAAATTGTTTTACAAAAATGGCGATGCAATCTCAGGCGGAGGGTGGGATGATACCCGCCTTCTGAAGCCCGACCGAAGACATTTGTCCCGACACAGGCGTGAGTTCAGGTATACTGTCTGGCTACGAATTCAAAGTTTTACAATCTCATTCACCCCAGGGGGAAAACTTGCAGGGTAAAGCACTCCAGGATTTTGTTATTGACAAAATTGATGACCTGAAAGGTCAGGACATCATCGCTATCGACGTTAAGGGTAAATCCAGTATTACCGACTGCATGATCATCTGCACCGGTACATCGACGCGTCATGTTGTTTCAATTGCCGATCACGTGGTTCAGGAATCGCGTGCAGCAGGGCTGTTGCCGCTGGGCGTTGAAGGTGAAGCGACGGCTGACTGGGTAGTAGTCGACCTCGGCGATGTGATTGTCCACGTCATGCAGGACGAGAGCCGTCGCCTGTATGAGCTGGAAAAACTCTGGGGTTAATGCGTGAAGTTGCAGCTGGTCGCCGTCGGCACCAAAATGCCGGACTGGGTACAAACCGGTTTTACTGAATATCTGCGTCGTTTTCCAAAAGACATGCCGTTCGAGCTGGTGGAAATTCCCGCCGGTAAGCGCGGCAAGAACGCTGATATCAAACGTATTCTCGATAAAGAGGGCGAACTGATGCTGGCTGCCGCAGGCAAGAACCGCATCGTCACCCTCGATATTCCAGGTAAACCCTGGGATACGCCGCAGCTGGCGCAAGAACTGGAGCGCTGGAAGCAGGATGGCCGTGACGTCAGTCTGTTGATTGGCGGGCCAGAAGGGTTATCCCCTGCCTGCAAAGCGGCGGCTGAACAAAGTTGGTCCCTCTCCGCGCTGACGCTTCCCCACCCGCTCGTTCGGGTACTGGTGGCTGAAAGCCTGTATCGCGCGTGGAGCATTACTACCAACCACCCCTATCACCGCGAGTAATGACTGACCAGGGTAGATTAAGCAGCGGATGAAACTACAGAATTCTTTTCGCGACTATACGGCTGAGTCCGCGCTGTTTGTGCGCCGGGCGCTGGTCGCCTTTACCGGGATTTTGCTGCTTACCGGCGTGCTGATCGCCAACCTTTATAATCTGCAAATTGTCCGCTTTACCGACTACCAGACGCGTTCAAACGAAAACCGTATTAAGCTGGTGCCTATCGCACCCAGCCGCGGCATTATTTACGATCGTAACGGCACCCCGCTGGCGCTAAACCGCACCATCTATCAAATCGAGATGATGCCGGAAAAAGTCGATAACGTTCAGGATACGCTGGAAGCGCTAAAGAGCGTTGTCGACCTTAACGATGACGATATCGCCGCCTTCAAAAAAGAGCGCGCCCGCTCTCACCGTTTTACCTCCATTCCGGTTAAAACCAATCTGACGGAAGTTCAGGTGGCCCGCTTTGCGGTGAACCAGTACCGTTTCCCCGGCGTGGAAGTGAAGGGCTATAAGCGTCGCTACTATCCCTACGGCTCCGCCCTGACGCATGTGATTGGCTACGTTTCCAAAATTAACGACAAAGACGTTGACCGTCTTGATAAAGACGGCAAGCTGGCCAACTACGCCGCAACGCACGATATCGGTAAGCTGGGGATCGAACGTTACTACGAAGACGTTCTGCACGGGCAAACCGGCTATGAAGAGGTTGAGGTTAACAACCGTGGCCGCGTGATCCGCCAGCTGAAAGAAGTGCCGCCTCAGGCGGGGCATGACGTCTATCTGACGCTCGACCTCAAGCTTCAGCAGTATATTGAAACTCTGCTGGCGGGCAGTCGTGCAGCCGTTGTGGTCACCGATCCTCGTACCGGCGGCATCCTGGCGATGGTCTCCATGCCTAGCTATGACCCGAACCTCTTCGTTGACGGCATATCCAGTAAAGACTATTCCGGTCTGCTGAACGATCCGAACACGCCGCTGGTGAACCGTGCAACGCAAGGGGTTTACCCGCCGGCATCAACGGTTAAACCGTACGTCGCGGTTTCTGCGCTGAGTGCCGGCGTCATCAACCGTAATACCAGCCTGTTTGACCCAGGCTGGTGGCAGCTACCTGGCTCAGATAAGCGCTATCGTGACTGGAAAAAATGGGGCCACGGTCATCTGAACGTCACCAAATCGCTGGAGGAGTCTGCGGATACCTTCTTCTATCAGGTGGCGTATGACATGGGGATCGACCGCCTGTCAGAATGGATGAGCAAATTCGGCTACGGACACTATACCGGCGTTGACCTTGCAGAAGAACGCTCCGGCAACATGCCTACGCGCGAATGGAAGCTGAAGCGCTTTAAAAAACCGTGGTATCAGGGCGACACCATTCCGGTGGGTATCGGTCAGGGCTACTGGACGGCAACGCCGCTTCAGATGAACAAAGCCATGATGATCCTCATCAATGACGGCGTGGTGAAAGTGCCGCATCTGCTGCAGAGTACGGTTGAAGACGGCAAAAAAGTGCCGTGGAACCAGCCGCATGAAGCCCCGGTGGGTGACATACATTCAGGCTTCTGGGAAATTGCGAAAGACGGTATGTACGGCGTGGCAAACCGCCCGAACGGTACCGCACACAAATATTTCGCCGGGACGCCGTACAAAGTGGCGGCGAAGTCCGGTACTGCGCAGGTGTTTGGTCTTAAGGCCAATGAAACCTATAACGCGCACCGCATTGCTGAACGTCTGCGTGACCATAAGCTGATGACGGCGTTTGCTCCTTATGACAACCCGCAGGTCGCGGTGGCGATGATTCTCGAGAACGGCGGTGCCGGGCCTGCAGTAGGGACTATCATGCGCCAGATCCTTGACCACATTATGCTGGGTGATAACAACACCGAACTGCCGGCTGAAAACCCGGCCGCCGCTGCGGCGGAGGACCAATAATCATGACGGATAATCCAAATAAAAAATCGCTGTGGGACAAAATCCACATCGACCCAGCCATGCTGCTGATCCTGCTGGCTCTGCTGGTTTACAGCGCGCTGGTTATCTGGAGCGCCAGCGGCCAGGACATCGGGATGATGGAGCGCAAAATCGGCCAGATTGCCATGGGTCTAATTATCATGGTGGTGATGGCGCAGATCCCGCCGCGCGTCTACGAAGGCTGGGCGCCCTATCTCTACATCTTCTGTATTATTCTGCTGGTTGCGGTCGATGCGTTTGGCGCCATTTCAAAAGGGGCGCAGCGCTGGCTGGATCTGGGCGTTGTCCGCTTCCAGCCCTCTGAAATTGCCAAAATCGCCGTTCCACTGATGGTGGCACGCTTTATCAACCGCGACGTCTGTCCGCCGTCTCTGAAGAATACCGCTATCGCGCTGGTGCTGATTTTCCTGCCAACGCTGCTGGTTGCGGCACAGCCTGACCTCGGCACCTCAATCCTTATTGCCCTCTCCGGCCTGTTTGTCCTGTTCCTCTCGGGACTGAGCTGGCGCCTGATTGGTATCGCGGTGGTGCTGATTGCGGCTTTCATTCCTATCCTGTGGTTCTTCCTGATGCATGACTACCAGCGCCAGCGCGTTATGATGCTGCTCGATCCGGAAACCGATCCGCTGGGCGCGGGCTATCATATTATTCAGTCAAAGATTGCGATTGGCTCCGGCGGGCTGCGCGGTAAAGGCTGGCTGCACGGCACGCAGTCTCAGCTGGAATTTTTACCGGAACGCCACACCGACTTTATCTTTGCCGTACTGGCGGAAGAACTGGGACTGGTTGGCATCTTAATATTGCTGGCGCTTTATGTACTGCTGATCATGCGTGGATTGTGGATTGCAGCACGCGCGCAAACCACCTTTGGTCGCGTCATGGCTGGCGGGTTGATGCTGATTTTATTCGTTTATGTCTTCGTAAATATTGGTATGGTGAGTGGTATTCTGCCGGTGGTAGGCGTACCGCTGCCGCTGGTGAGTTACGGAGGCTCGGCACTGATCGTGTTGATGGCCGGGTTTGGTATCGTAATGTCGATCCATACCCACAGAAAAATGTTGTCAAAAAGCGTATAAAAATAAGGGGATCGGAATGCGTAAGCAGTGGCTGGGGATCTGCATTGCGGCAAGTTTACTTGCGGCCTGCACAAGTGATGATGGTCAGCAACAGGCAACCGTCGCGCCGCCGCAGCCTGCGGTGTGTAATGGCCCGATCGTTGAAATCAGCGGTGCCGATCCCGTTTATGAACCGCTGAATGCCAGTGCCAATCAGGATTACGAGCGCGACGGCAAAAGCTATAAAATTGTTCAGGACCCTTCCCGTTTCAGTCAGGCGGGCTTTGCCGCCATTTATGATGCCGAGCCAGGCAGTAACCTGACGGCATCCGGGGAAGCGTTCGACCCAATGCAGCTGACGGCAGCACATCCGACGCTGCCTATCCCGAGCTACGCCCGTATCACCAACCTGGCGAACGGCCGTATGATCGTCGTGCGCATCAACGACCGCGGCCCGTACGGGAATGACCGGGTGATTTCCCTGTCGCGCGCGTCTGCCGATCGCCTGAACACCTCGAACAACACCAAGGTCCGTATTGACCCGATTATCGTCGCGCAGGATGGTTCGCTCTCCGGGCCGGGAACCGCGTGTACGACGGTCGCAAAACAGACCTATGCCCTTCCTGACCGCCCAAATCTTGACGGCGGAATGGGAAGCGTCTCGTCTCCGGCAGAGCCTGCTCAGCCGGGAGGAGAAATACGCCCGATCAGTAATGATACGCTGCAAAGCGAGGATTCTACCGGCGCACCGGTAAAGAGTAGCGGTTTTCTTGGCGCCCCAACGACCTTAGCCTCGGGCGTGCTCGAAGGCAGTGAGCCTACTCCAGCCCCTGCTCCCGTTGCCGCGCCAGCAACCCAGCCGGCTCCCGTAACGGCGCCCGCGGCCACGCAAAGTGCGGCGGTGGCGGCTTCAACAGCAGCCAGCGGCAGCTATGTGGTTCAGGTCGGTGCAGTGAGCGATCAGGCCCGGGCCAAACAGTATCAGCAGCGTCTGAGCCAGCAGTTTGGCGTACCTGGACGCGTTGAGCAGAACGGTGCGGTCTGGCGCATTCAGATGGGGCCATTTGCCAGCAAATCGCAGGCCGCCTCCCTGCAGCAGCGTTTGCAGAATGAAGCTCAGCTTCAGTCATTTATCGCTGTTGCAAAATAATTAACCGGCGGTATCCGAATTGTCAGTTTGTGTAAAACGCATTCACAAACTCATGCTTAAAGTCGGATGCCTGCCTGAATAGCATTTGCTATAGTAAGGCACTTTTTTTAATTCCATCACGGATGTCGTAGTTCTGACCATGAAGACCACTTTTTCTGCTCGTTTTGTGCAGCGCATGGCGCTGACCACGGCCCTTTGCGCGGCTGCGCTCTCTGCAGCTCATGCCGATGACCTGAATATCAAGACCATGATCCCTGGCGTTCCGCAAATCGACGCGGAATCCTACATCCTGATCGATTACAACTCTGGCAAAGTGCTGGCAGAACAGAATGCCGATGCCCGCCGTGACCCGGCCAGCCTGACCAAAATGATGACCAGCTACGTTATCGGCCAGGCGATGAAGGCAGGTAAATTCAAAGAATCGGATCTGGTCACCATCGGTAACGATGCGTGGGCAACCGGGAACCCTGTTTTCAAAGGTTCCTCTCTGATGTTCCTGAAGCCGGGTATGCAGGTTCCTGTTTCCCAGCTGATTCGCGGTATCAACCTGCAGTCGGGTAACGACGCCTGCGTGGCAATGGCCGATTTCGCCGCCGGTAGCCAGGACGCCTTCGTGGGCCTGATGAACAGCTACGTGAACGCGCTGGGTCTGAAAAATAGCCATTTCCAGACCGTACACGGCCTGGATGCAGACGGCCAGTACAGCTCCGCGCGTGACATGGCGCTGATTGGTCAGGCGCTGATCCGCGATGTCCCCAATGAATACTCTATCTATAAAGAGAAAGAGTTCACTTTCAACGGTATTCGTCAGACCAACCGTAACGGTCTGCTGTGGGATAACAGCCTGAACGTTGACGGCATCAAAACTGGCCACACCGACAAAGCGGGCTACAACCTGGTGGCCTCTGCCACTGAAGGTCAGATGCGTCTGATCTCTGCCGTGATGGGCGGACGCACCTTCAAAGGTCGTGAAACAGAAAGCAAGAAACTGCTGACCTGGGGCTTCCGTTTCTTCGAAACCGTGAATCCACTGAAAGCAGGCAAAGAGTTTGCGTCTGAACCCGTCTGGTTCGGCGACAACGACCGTGCTTCTCTCGGCGTTGATAAAGACCTGTACCTGACCATTCCGCGTGGTCGTATGAAGGATCTGAAAGCCAGCTACGTACTGAACAGCACCGAGCTGCACGCCCCGCTGCAGAAGAACCAGGTTGTGGGCACCATCAACTTCCAGCTGGATGGCAAAACGATCGATCAGCGTCCGCTGGTGGTCCTGCAAGAAATTCCTGAAGGCAATTTCTTCGGCAAAATCATTGATTACATTAAATTGATGTTCCACCACTGGTTTGGTTAAAAATTGAACACTTGAAAGTGTGATTTTGATCCCCATATACTAAGTATCCTGATAACTCCCACCTGACGTGGGAGTTATTATTTTTTGACGTTACGCCGGAGCTGACATGAAAACCAAACTTAACGAACTGCTTGAATTCCCTACCTCATTTACCTACAAAGTAATGGGTCTGGCGAAACCTGAGCTGGTTGATCAGGTGGTTGAAGTGGTACAGCGCCATGCGCCCGGTGACTACTCTCCGTCAGTAAAACCAAGCAGCAAGGGCAACTACCACTCGGTTTCTATTACCATCACTGCGACACATATTGAGCAGGTTGAAACGCTTTACGAAGAACTCGGCAATATCGAAATTGTTCGTATGGTGCTGTAGCCCCTTCGCGGTTACCCGGTTTGCCGGGTAACCCCTCTCCCCGCTGTGATATAATCCCGCACACCTTTTGTCCCTCGTCTTCGGAGACGCAGTTTTGTATCAGGATAAAATTCTGGTCCGTCACCTCGGGCTGCAACCTTATGAGCCTGTCTCCCAGGCTATGCATGACTTCACCGATTCACGCGATGACAGCACCCCGGATGAGATCTGGCTTGTCGAACACCTGCCGGTATTTACTCAGGGTCAGGCGGGTAAAGCAGAACATTTGTTAATGACGGGAGATATCCCGGTTATTCAGAGCGATCGCGGCGGTCAGGTCACTTACCATGGACCCGGGCAGCAGGTGATGTACGTCCTGCTCAACCTGAAGCGCAGAAAGCTGGGCGTCCGCGAGCTGGTTACCTTACTGGAACAAACTGTCGTCAACACGCTGGCGGAATATGGTATTGATGCGCATCCGCGAGCCGATGCGCCTGGGGTGTACGTTGGGGAAATGAAGATCTGCTCTCTGGGGCTGCGTATTCGTAAAGGCTGTTCGTTCCACGGCCTGGCATTGAACATAAATATGGATCTCGCCCCTTTCCAGCGCATAAACCCCTGCGGCTACGCCGGCATGGAAATGACGCAAGTGCGTCAGTGGGTTGAAACCGCTACGCCAGACAGTATTCGTCCCGTGCTTTTGAAGAATGTTTTAGCACTACTTAACAATCCCCCACACGAATATATCGCTGCTTAATATATCATACAACATGGCTCGCTAATTTGGCGGGCCATCGTTTATTTACCGTTTTTGCGCTTTACAATAATCCACAGATTCTATATTTTCGAAGCGCCCGAATATTACCGCTACATATTATTTAGCCTCCAGCAAGTACGGCAAACACGGCATAAGTAACGTGAGCAATTATCACACAAGTGTTTGCTTTTGATAAACAAGTGAAACAAAACCAACACTTTACGAATCTCTACAAGCATAATAAATAAATTCAACTATCATTCATATTGTGAATGTATACGGAGTGAAAGCGTGGAGTATAATAATTTACCAGCCAAACGACTGAATGAACCCGGTGGCGAAGACAAGCCGCAAATTTTTCGGACTTTACGTAATATTGATCTCAATTTATTGACTATTTTTGAGGCAGTATATGTCCATAAGGGTATCGTTAACGCTGCGAAAATTCTTAATCTCACGCCTTCAGCAATAAGCCAGTCAATCCAAAAGCTGCGCGCTATATTTCCTGACCCGTTATTTATCCGTAAGGGCCAGGGGGTAACGCCGACGGCTTACGCCACGCATCTGCATGAGTACATCAGCCAGGGTCTGGAGTCGATTCTGGGCGCACTGGATTTAACCGGGAGCTATGATAAGCAAAGAACCATCACCATCGGCTGTTCCCCTTCTGTGGGTGTACTGGTCATGCCTGCGATCTTTCAGGCCGTGAAAGAGCATGCTCCGCAGCTCCTGCTTCGCAATGTGCCTCTCAATGAACCTGACGTTCAACTTGCCCAGTTCCAGACGGACCTGATTATAGAAAGCGGCAGCTTCAGTGCCAGAGCGCTGGGTCAAAATGTGCTCTATGCAGATAATCTGGTGCTGGTTTGCCGCCAGCAGCATCCTGCTCTTAGCGAGCCGTTGACCATCGAAAACCTTCGCAACTACGACCATTCGTCTTTCATGACCGAAGGGCAGTCTAACCATGCACTTCGTCAGCGCATTGATGAAATTTTCCCTGAACGACAGATCAGCTTCAGCAGCTACAATATGTTTACCACCGCATCCCTGATCGGTAGCAGCGACATGCTGTGCGTTATGCCATCACGCCTGTACGGTCTGCTACGAAAATGCTGGCCGCTGGAAAGCATTCCGCTCAGCCAGCTTAATGCGGAATCTATCGAGATTTCACTTCATTATAACAAGCTGAGTTTGCGCGATCCGGTCCTTGAAAACGTCATCCGCATTATCCGTCAGGCCTTCTGACAGGTTTACCCAGCACAAGTCCCTGCAACGGGCAGGGCAAAAGGCACAAAACAACAACTATTTTACAAATTGGCGATCTGGCAGGCTGCTTTAACGACCGTTTCAATGATATACTGCCTGTCGTTCGTTCAAAAATAGTTGATAAATACAACATTCCCTTGAATTGAAACGCTTTCCTTCGATATTCGCAACTGGAACACGCACGCTATGAGTAAACCCATTGTGATGGAACGCGGTGTTAAATACCGCGATGCCGATAAAATGGCCCTTATCCCGGTTAAAAACGTGGCTACAGAGCGCGAGGCGCTGTTAAGAAAACCGGAATGGATGAAAATCAAACTTCCGGCCGACTCTTCGCGTATCCAGGGGATCAAAGCGGCGATGCGCAAGAATGGCCTTCACTCCGTTTGTGAAGAAGCCTCTTGTCCGAACCTTGCTGAATGTTTCAATCACGGTACCGCGACGTTTATGATTCTGGGTGCTATCTGTACCCGTCGCTGCCCGTTCTGCGATGTTGCTCATGGCCGTCCAGTCGCACCTGATGCTAACGAACCCCAGAAGCTAGCGCAGACTATCGCCGACATGGCGCTGCGTTACGTGGTTATCACCTCCGTTGACCGTGACGATCTGCGTGACGGCGGAGCGCAGCACTTCGCCGACTGTATTACGGCCATTCGCGAGAAAAGCCCAAACATCAAAATCGAGACGCTGGTGCCTGACTTCCGTGGCCGTATGGACCGCGCGCTGGATATCCTCACCGCCACGCCGCCAGATGTGTTTAACCACAATCTGGAGAACGTGCCGCGTATCTACCGTCAGGTACGCCCGGGTGCTGACTATAACTGGTCTCTGAAACTGCTGGAGCGTTTCAAAGAAGCGCATCCACATATTCCGACTAAGTCCGGTCTGATGGTGGGTCTGGGTGAAACTAACGACGAAATCATCGAGGTGATGCGCGATCTTCGTCGCCACGGTGTGACCATGTTGACCCTGGGACAGTATCTCCAGCCAAGCCGTCACCACCTACCGGTACAGCGCTACGTGAGCCCGGACGAGTTCGATGAAATGAAAGCCGAAGCGATGGCGATGGGCTTCACCCACGCAGCATGCGGCCCATTTGTTCGCTCCTCATATCATGCCGATATGCAGGCTAAAGGCGAAGAAGTGAAATAATGCTGTAATATTCATTTACAGTAATACAAAAAAACCGGCCACATGAGCCGGTTTTTTTTCGCAAGCCCTCGGGCGATGCTGTCACTCTTTGTGAGAAAGCTTATCTGCCGGGACGTCATCCTCGGCGCTTTTCTTCGCCGCTGCATCATCATCGTTCATCGCTTTCTTAAAGCCCTTGATGGCAGCCCCCAGGTCACCACCCAGCGTGCGTAACTTCTTGGTACCAAACAGCAGGACGACCAGTGCGGCAACCACCAGCAGTTTGGTAATACTAATCTCACCCATAGATACCTTCTTTACTTATAACAGGCTGCATTCAGCGCCAAAACCTGATTGTATTAACGGTCATTTAGCGCGTGCACACAATAGCAATCTGTAACAAGGTGAATCAAGCATTGTTGAAAAAAACATCACAATAATTGCGGTGGCGCAAACCGACGATTAAGAAGAACGGGTAATTGCTGACGCGCAAGCGCAATTCTCTCTGATTTTATCTCCGCCACCAGCAAGTCCGGGGCTTCAGCGGCGGCGGCTATCGTCACCCCCAGCGGATCAACCACCCTGCTTTGTCCGATGTTTTTCGTGCCACATTCTCCTGCGGCAACGACATAGCAGGTGGTATCCAGCGCGCGTGCCGCAAGCAGCGTTGCCCAGTGGTGCTCTTTTAACGGCCCTTTGACCCACGCGGCAGGAAGTACCAGCATGTCCTCACCCTGCAGCGCCAGATGCAGCGCCAGCTCGGGAAAACGCAAGTCATAGCAGGTCATCAGCCCGATCCTGAATCCGTCAATCTCCAGCAGCGGTGGGATATTGTCTCCGGGGTCAACGAGCCTCGACTCCTGGATGCTGAACGCGTCATAGAGATGAAGCTTGGCGTAATGTGCGACTATGGCCCCGTCACGAATGGCCACCAGCGTATTCACTGCGCGACCCGGCGTGGAGGGGACATGGATCGTTAAGATTGTCGTCATCGTATTGCCCGCGCTCTGGGCGAGCAAATGTTGTAAAAATTCCCCGTCCAGCGGCTGCGCGGACTTCACGGATAAATCCGGGTCATTATCATCCCTGGCCAGCAGCGCCTCGGGGAGAACCAGCAGCGACGCCCCTTTCTGCCCGGCCTGCTTCATCAGGTTGACGCACGTGAGCGCATTTTTATGCCACTCAGGCGTGACCACAAACTGCCCTACCGCAACATACATATTTGTCCCCTTATCATAAACGGCGTTAAACTCGCTTCTCTTACACATCAAATAGCAGGTATTTAGCGTGTTACAACTACTTTTAGCCGTTTTTATTGGTGGGGGAACGGGTAGCGTTGCGCGGTGGTTTCTGAGTATGCGGTTTAATCCCCTGCATCAGGCGATTCCCATGGGGACGCTTGCCGCTAACCTGATTGGTGCTTTTATCATTGGCATGGGGTTGGCCTGGTTTAACCGAATGACGCACATCGACCCAATGTGGAAGGTATTGATTACAACCGGATTTTGCGGCGGTTTGACCACCTTCTCAACCTTTTCTGCGGAGACAGTTTTTCTCTTTCAGGAAGGCCGTATCGGCTGGGCGCTGATGAATATGGCGATCAATATGCTCGGCTCTTTTGCGATGACGGGGATCGCATTTTGGCTATTTTCTTCCGCAAGCGCGCATTAACAGCCGAACCGTTAATGTTGGCTTAATTTTTCTCTGTCACTCTGAATGCAGTACTGAACGAGGGTGACAGAATGAAACAGAGTCTGATGAGCGCAGGAATGGTGTTATTGAGCGTGCTGATCGTTGCCAGCTTCCTGAAAATGTATCTGCTTGGCTGATTCAACACGAAAAAAACCCGCTCGTTGAGCGGGTTTTGAAATTCTTGCTGACGCGTCTGAATTACAGAGCGATTACGTTAGCAGCAGAAGGGCCTTTGGCACCGTTAGTGATTTCGAACTCTACACGCTGACCTTCAGCCAGAGTTTTGAAACCATTAGACTGGATTGCAGAGAAGTGTACGAACACGTCTTTGCTGCCATCTTCAGGAGTAATGAAACCGAATCCTTTGGACTCATTAAACCACTTAACGTTACCTTTAATCTTAGACATCAAAATTACCTTTACATTAAAAAACGACACAAATGCTGTGTCGGTTATCAGTACATCAATTGTGGGACCTTTTGTCCAGCGGATCTTTGATAAAAAGTGACTAAAGTCGCGTTAATTTTCACTGACAGATTTTTATCGCTTATGAATCAACGTCTGCGCGTTTTTTTCACCAGCATGTAACGTTTTGTCAGTTAAAACTGAAAACGCATCCATGCGAAGTAAACGTTACCGTTGTTGTACGTACCCGGAATGTAGGTCATCTGGAACGTTGCGGGGCCATAGCCAATAGAGGCCAACGGCAGCAGCACTGGGATCGGGATGTAGTTCCAGTTGTCACGTGCAGTGACCCCGGCGGTATAGCCCAAACCGACGTGGAAGTTTTCGTCCGCTAGCGGGCGCCAGGTTTTCTCCCAACCATAACCCCCAATAGGCTCCCATTTATTAAACGAGTCTTTGAAGGCCATCAGATAGATGCCATGCCAGTTTCCCTTTTCATCCCAGCGCGACTGACCAAAACCCGCACCCCATGGACGCTCGTTGTATTTATCGGTTTTCTCTTTGTCATAAGCAAACCGCGCATGCCACGTTATTGCCGGAACATAGAGATCATAATGTTCGGGTGCCGTCCATGTCTGGGAAACATTATCCGTAAAGGTTGAGAACCAGCCTTTATCCGCCTCTTTGCCTTCTGCCTGTGCAACAGAAGAAAACGTTAACTGCCCAAAAATAAACAACAAAATAGAGAAAAATGTATTACGTACGATCACAATGCAATTACCATTCTTAGTATTCGAAGCAAAGTTTACCATAAAGTAGTTGAATCAAGTCTTAACGACATCGGCGTTATTCCTAATTATTCGGCCTCTTTCCGGGAATATTCTTAAAGAAAGCATGCAGCACGCTCAAATAAACCCATTCGGAGTGTGGGCTTATACTTTAACCTTCTTAATCAGTGACATGCATAACCACACAAAGCATTAACAATTTGTTATCATTATTGGGACATGTTGCGCTATTTCTGACGGTCAAGGGCCTCATGACATAAATGTATGAACCATGGCAAAAACACGGTTGTTCTGTTCTCTAGTCGTCTGTTTATTGATTTTAATCAGCAAGAACAGGCCAATTATTCGGCACATTTTCATCCTTCTTTTTTTTATTGATTTTTTGTGCTCCATTGCAGCAGAGATACAGGGGAAATCATGCTTACGCTATTCGAACTCCTTATTGGAGTCGTCGTCATTGTCGGCGTCGCACGCTACATCATTAAAGGTTACTCGGCCACGGGCGTATTATTTGTTGGCGGTTTAACACTGCTGATTATCAGCGCAATAATGGGGCATCAGGTGTTACCTGCCAGCGCGACCAGCACCGGTTACAGCGCTACAGATATTGTTGAATACATTAAAATATTGCTCATGAGCCGCGGCGGCGATCTGGGCATGATGATCATGATGCTGTGTGGTTTTGCGGCCTATATGACCCACATCGGCGCTAACGATATGGTCGTTAAGCTTGCCTCCAAACCTCTGCAATACATCAATTCGCCATATCTGCTGATGGTCGCGGCCTATTTCCTCGCCTGCCTGATGTCGCTGGCCGTTTCGTCGGCTACCGGACTTGGCGTACTGCTGATGGCCACGCTGTTCCCGGTTATGGTGAACGTGGGCATCAGCCGTGGTGCAGCAGCGGCAATTTGTGCGTCTCCTGCGGCCATTATTCTCTCCCCAACATCCGGCGACGTTGTGCTGGCGGCAAAGGCGGCGGAGATGTCACTCATCGACTTCGCCTTTAAAACCACGTTACCGATCTCAATCGTTGCCATAGTGGGCATGGGGATCGCGCATTTCTTCTGGCAACGCTATCTCGATAAGAAAGAAAACATTAGCCATGAAATGATGAATGTGAGTGAAATCACCACCACCGCTCCCGCGCTCTATGCCATTCTGCCGTTCACTCCGATCGTCGGAGTGCTGATTTTTGACGGCAAATGGGGTCCACAGCTGCACATCATCACCATTCTGGTTATCTGTATGCTGCTTGCCGCCGCGCTGGAGTTTGTGCGCGGTTTTAACACGCAAAAGGTCTTCTCGGGTCTGGAAGTAGCGTATCGCGGTATGGCGGATGCCTTCGCTGGCGTGGTGATGCTGCTGGTTGCAGCGGGCGTTTTTGCCCAAGGTCTGAGCACGATCGGCTTTATCCAGAGCCTGATCTCTATCGCCACCTCGTTCGGCTCGGCCAGTATTATCCTGATGCTGGTTCTGGTGGTACTCACCATGCTGGCGGCGATGACCACCGGTTCCGGTAATGCCCCTTTCTACGCTTTCGTTGAGATGATCCCGAAACTGGCTCACTCCTCCGGCATTAACCCGGCCTATCTCTCCATTCCCATGCTGCAGGCGTCAAACCTGGGCCGTACCATTTCGCCGGTGTCGGGCGTGGTCGTTGCCGTTGCCGGAATGGCGAAAATCTCGCCATTTGAAGTCGTCAAGCGCACCTCAGTACCCGTTTTGGTTGGTCTGATTATCGTGATTATCGCCACGGAAGTGCTGGTTCCCGGCGCGGCCTAAGCTAAATTACTGATATCCAAAAAGCGCCTGCGGGCGCTTTTTGTGCTTTAATAACTTCCAGAAATTAATCGTGCTCATTCGATCAGGAAATCATATGTTCAGGAAGGATATCGTCATCCCGTCTGGCGCAATGGCGCTTGCTCTCTGTATCTTCTCCGCACAGGCGGAACCGCTGAAGGCAACACAGTACGGCGATTTCGATCGCTATGTGTTGGCTCTGTCCTGGCAAACCGGTTTTTGCCAGAGCATGGTCGAACGCAACCGCAATGAACCTGACGAATGTCGCCTGCAAAAAGAGCGTGATAATAAAGCCGATTTTTTGACCGTTCACGGACTATGGCCCGGCCTGCCGAAATCCATCGCCGCACGCGGGGTAGATGAGCGTCGATGGATGCGTTTTGGCTGCGCCACGCGCCCCATTCCGAACATGCCGGAAGTGAAGGCCAGCCGCAAATGCGATGCCGCCGAAACCGGGCTGTCGCTTTCCGCTGCCGCAAAGCTCAACGACGTGATGCCGGGTGCAGGCGGTAATTCCTGCCTGGAACGCTACGAATACGCCAAACATGGCGTCTGCTTTGGTTTCGATCCGGATGCCTATTTCGGCACGATGGTGCGAATGAACCAGGAAGTTAAAAACAGTGCGGTCGGTAAATTCCTTGCCGATAACTACGGAAAACCCGTCAATCGCAGCGACTTTGACAGTGCCGTTGCCAAAAGCTGGGGCAGGGAGAACATCAAAGCGATCAAGCTGACATGCAACGGCAACCCGGCGTATCTGACCGAGATGCAGATTTCGCTGAAGGCTGACACTATCAACAACCCGCTTTCTGCAGCGTCATTTGCGCCGCAGCCACATCCAGGTAACTGCGGAAATCAATTCGTGATTGATAAAGTCGGTTACTGACCCACAGTCGGGCGCACCATATCAAACCGGTTTTCGTCACTGATGCCATAATACGCCGTCGGCCCACCCGCACGCAGGATGGGCTGCGCTTTCGCCGTCTGGTATATCCCCTCTTCCAGCAGCGTTTCGGCAATATGGATACCGACCACCTCCCCCAACACCAGCCAGGTATCGACCGGTGTGCCGTCGGCACCGGTAAGCTGAATGCACTGTGACAGGCGGCACTCAAAGTTCACCGGGCTTTCTGCGACGCGGGGCGCGTTAACCAGTTGACTTGCCGCTGGCGTGAGCCCGGCAAAGCTAAATTCATCCCGATCGTGAGGAAGCATTGCAGAGGTTTGATTCATCGCGTGCGCGAGATCGCGCGTTGCCAGGTTCCAGACAAATTCCTTTGTTTCGGTAATATTACGCACGCTGTCCTTCCAGCCGTTGCTGGAAAAGCCGATGATCGGCGGGCGATAGTTAAAGCAGTTAAAGAAGCTATACGGCGCGAGATTGAGCTGACCGGCCTTATCGCAGGAGGAGATCCAGCCAATCGGACGTGGACCAATAATGGCGTTTAGCGGGTCATGCGGCAGGCCGTGCCCCTGGGACGGTTGATAGAAGTACATAGTGCTCTCTCGTTGGTGGGCAACGCCCGGATTCAGGACACTCAGCGTAACGTATTCCGCCGGGAATGAAGACTGAATAAATTTCAGTGAAAATTCATATGGACCATGAATGTGACCTTCATCACTTCAAACTTGCGCGCTCAGCCAGTATCATCGGGAGAGTTAAACCCTCGCTGCCAGACGGCGAGGGTTTTCTTTTGGATCAGTTTCTGCGTTAGACGCAGCATTAACGACATGGAGTAAAAAATGTCCAGACCTACCATTATCATCAATGAGCTCGACGCAGAACGTATCGACAGACTGCTGGAAAAAGCGGAATTCGCCTCGCTCCCCGTGGCCGACGCCCTTAATGAGGAGCTCGACCGGGCACAGATGTGCACGCCTGAGACGATGCCGCATGACGTGGTCACTATGAACAGCCAGGTGAAATTCCGCAACCTGACCACCGGGGAAGAGCTGACCCGCACGCTGGTTTACCCGGCTCAGATGACCGACAGCAGCACACAGCTTTCTGTTCTGGCTCCTGTGGGCGCCGCACTGCTGGGGCTGCGAACGGGGGATACGATCCACTGGGAATTGCCGGGCGGCGCCTCTGCCCATCTGGAAGTACTGGCGTTGCTGTACCAGCCAGAAGCTGCGGGCGATTACCTGCGTTAAACACTTCTGAACAAGCGCCCACCCGCTTTGCACAGAGGATGCAGCCGCATCCTCTTTCCGTAAATTCACCCCATTTTCTTATATCGCGCAAAAGGCCCTTAACCCAGGCTTAATCTGTTTTGGTGCCGTGGGGACGGTCATGAGTGAGATACTGGCTATCACACTTATTTTTCTCATTATTGTGGCGATTATCGTTGCGGCCGTGCTTTATCTTGAACGCCACAGTTAAGCAAGAACTCATGCAACCCCACCCGGGAAAGCATTTACCAGGCCCTTAACTTTCTGCTCTGCGGCCTCGGGCGTTTCCGCACCAGGGACCAGAATCACCTTCCGGCACTCTTCCTCCCGTTTTTCGAATACCTTATAGGCGCGTTCCGCATCCGCAAGGGGAAGATAATGGGTCACGATCTCTTCCGGGGTAAGCAGCCCTTTTTCGATCAGCGGTAACAGTTCACCCAGCCAGGCATGGACGTGCGTCTGGCCCATCTTAAACGTCAGCCCCTTATCGAAGGCATCGCCAAACAGGAAGCCATGAATAAACCCAGCGTACACGCCGGGTACGCTGACCACCCCACCGCGTCGAACGGCAGCAATGCACTGACGCAACGCTTTGCCGCTACTACCTTCAATTTTAAGATTGCTGAGGATCGTTTCAGTGGTGCTACCTTTCGCTTCAAACCCGACTGCATCAATCACGGCGTCAACGCCGCGATGGCCCGCGGTCTGTTCGATGATTTTTTCCGCCGCGTCGTTATCATCATCAAAGTTGATAGGGATTGCGCCGTAACGCGCCTCTGCAAATCGCAACCGGTACGGATGATGATCGATAACAAAGATCTGCTCAGCCCCCAGCAGTCGCGCGCAGGCAATGGTCAGTAGCCCCACCGGCCCGGCACCGAAAACCGCTACGCTTGAGCCTTTTTCAATCTGCGCATTTTTTGCCGCCTGCCAGGCCGTAGGCAAAATATCGGAAAGGAATAACGCTTTATCATCGGAAAGAAGCTGCGGGACCTTAAACGGCCCGACGTTGCCTTTTGGGACGCGGACATATTCCGCCTGCCCCCCCGGCACGCCGCCGTAGAGATGGCTATAGCCAAACAGCGCGGCCGGTGCGGGAATTTGCTTTTTGTTCAGCGCGGCACCCTGCCCGGCATTGGTATTCTCACAGGCCGCGTATTGCTGCAGACGACAGAAGAAACAGTCTCCGCAGGCGATGACAAAGGGGATCACCACGCGATCGCCTTTTTGCAAATTCTTCACCTGTGTGCCGCACTCGACGATTTCCCCCATAAACTCATGGCCAAAAATGTCGCCGTGCTGCACCTTCGGGATCTTTCCGCGATAAAGATGCAAATCGGAGCCGCATATAGCCGTGGCCGTAACGCGCAGAATGATATCGTCAGGCTGTTCGATGATGGGATCGGGGACATTCTCGACGCGAACATGGTGCGGACCGTGATACGTAAGTGCTTTCATGCGACCTCCGAAAGGCTTCAGGTAAGTGTATAAGGGTAGCTACCCCTGAAGGTCTGCCCTGGAATACGGGGCTTTTGAGATTTATCCTGGTGAGATAAGAAAACTGACGGAGCGCTTACAGAAACCATTAATATTTTATGGTTAAATGAGTTCAGCGTTTATAAACAAGGAGAAACGGGTATGTATCAGAGAATCATTATGCCGGTTGATGTTTTTGAGATGGAGCTGAGCGACAAGGCCGTTCGCCATGCGGAGTTCCTGGCGCAGCAGGACGGTGTTATCCATCTTTTACACGTACTGCCGGGTTCCGCCAGCCTGAGCCTGCACCGCTTTGCCGCCGATGTACGCCGCTTCGAGGAGCATTTGCAGCATGAAGCGGAAACTCGCCTGCAAACCATGGTCAGCCACTTCAGCATCGACCCTTCACGAATCAAAACGCACGTCAGATTCGGCAGCGTTCGCGATGCGGTAAACGAACTGGCGAACGAACTGAAGGCAGACGTGGTGGTCATCGGTTCGCGCAACCCTTCCATTACCACGCATCTGCTGGGCTCTAACGCCTCCAGCGTCATCCGCCATACCCATATACCGGTGATGGTCGTCAGATAAAAAAAAGAGGCCACCTTTCGGTGGCCTCTCGCTATTGCAGGTGTAGCCTTACTTTCTTTTCTTATGCGGTTTTGGTGCGAATCAGATAGTCAAATGAACTCAGAGACGCCTTCGCCCCTTCGCCCGTGGCGATAATGATCTGTTTGTACGGCACGGTGGTGCAGTCGCCCGCCGCAAACACGCCTTTCACGCTGGTTTCACACTTCGCATCAATGATGATTTCGCCCATGCGGTTGCGCTCAATAGCGCCTTCCAGCCAGGTGGTGTTTGGCAGCAGACCAATCTGCACAAAGATCCCTGACAGCTGAACGCTGTGCACGTCGCCGCTCACGCGGTCGCGATATTCCAGACCGGTCACTTTGCTGCCGTCGCCCTTCACTTCCGTCGTCTGCGCGTTCAGTACGATGTCGACGTTTTTCAGGCTGCGAACTTTATCCTGCAGAACCTGGTCGGCTTTCATCTCCGGAGCGAACTCCAGAAGGGTTACGTGTTCAACAATCCCCGCCAGGTCAATGGCCGCTTCCACGCCGGAGTTACCGCCGCCGATCACCGCCACGCGTTTACCTTTGAAGAGTGGACCGTCGCAGTGCGGACAGTAGGTCACGCCTTTGGTGCGATACTGATCTTCACCCGGGACGTTCATGTTGCGCCATTTCGCACCGGTGGCAATGATAATGCTGCGGGCTTTCAGCACCGCGCCGGAGGCGGTTTCAATCTGGTGTAACCCCCCCTCGACCGCTGCCGGAACCAGCTTGCTGGCGCTCTGGCTGTCGATCACGTCCACGTCATAGTCGCTGACGTGCGCCTTCAGCGCCCCCGCCAGCTTCTGGCCTTCGGTCTTCGGCACGGAGATATAGTTTTCGATGTCCACGGTATCGAGCACCTGGCCGCCAAAGCGTTCGCCCATCAGGCCGGTACGAATACCTTTACGCGCGGAGTACACCGCTGCTGCCGCGCCGGCAGGGCCGGAACCGACGATCAGCACGTCGTAGGCATCGCGTTTGTTCAGCTCTTCCGCCGCACGTTTTTCAGCACCGGTATCCACTTTGGCGACGATTTCAGTCAGCGTCATGCGGCCCTGGCCGAACTCTTTGCCGTTCATGTAGACCGCCGGAACGCCCATCACGTTGCGATCGGTGATTTCATTCTGGAAGGTACCGCCATCAATCGCCGTGTGCTTGATGCGCGGGTTCAGGACCGACATCAGGTTCAGCGCCTGCACCACGTCCGGGCAGTTGTGGCAGGAGAGCGAGTAGTAGGTTTCAAACTCGAAATCACCGTCGATATCGCGGATTTGCTCCAGAAGCGCCTGCGCTTCTTTTGACGGATGACCACCGGTCCACAACAGCGCCAGCACCAGTGAGGTAAACTCGTGACCCAGCGGAGAACCGGCAAAGCGTGGTCCTCGATCGGACCCTGGGTTGGTAATCAGGAAAGAGGGCTTACGGACCGGCAGCGCGTTGTCTTCTTTGAAGGTCACTTTCGGCGACAGCTCGGCGATCTCCGCCAGCAGTTCCTTGATCTCTGCCGATTTGGCGCTGTCGTCAAGCGTAGCAATCAGCTCAACGGGTTTGGTCAGTTTCTCAAGGTAGGCCTTGAGCTGGGTTTTCATGTTTGTGTCGAGCATTGTTCTTCCCTCTCTTAAGACGTCATCATGCAAGCTGCCTTATACGGGCGGCCTGAATGCAACTTGCATCATGGTGCTGGAATGAAATGGGCGCGGTGCGCCCATTGATTACTGAATGGGCAAAACTTAGATTTTACCAACCAGATCTAAGGATGGAGCCAGCGTTGCTTCGCCTTCTTTCCATTTTGCCGGGCACACTTCGCCTGGGTGAGAAGCCACGTACTGAGCGGCTTTCACTTTACGCAGCAGGTCAGAAGCATCACGGCCGATACCTTCAGCGGTAACTTCGATAGCCTGGATAATGCCCTGCGGGTCAACAACGAAGGTGGCGCGGTCAGCCAGGCCTTCATCTTCACGCATGTTGTCGAAGTTACGGGTCAGGGCGCCAGTCGGGTCGCCGATCATCGCGTATTTGATTTTGGCGATGGTTTCAGAGCTGCTGTGCCATGCTTTGTGGGTGAAGTGGGTATCGGTAGAGACAGAGTAAACGTCTACGCCCAGCTTCTGCAGTTCTTCGTAATGGTCTGCCACGTCGCCCAGTTCAGTCGGGCAAACGAAGGTAAAGTCAGCCGGATAGAAGAAGAAGACGCTCCAGCGGCCTTCGGTATCTTTCTCGGTAACTTCGATGAACTCACCGTTTTTGAACGCCTGGTTTTTGAAAGGTTTAATTTTGGTATTAATCAAAGACATCTGTACTTCCTCCGTGTTTTCGTTGAGATGTAAGGTAACCAACTTTATTCATCGGGGCTAATGCGTATGCTTTATCAAATCAATCAGCCAAACCTTACAACGTCGACAAGACAACAAGGTGAACCTTTTACAGGAAAGCCTGAAAGTAAAAAGGCCGCCTCAACGGGCGGCCCTGATACCTGAATTCCCCGCAGGTACATTCAGTGCCAGCCGAAACTGGCGTTGCGTTGCGCTCTACAACCCTTTATATCAAGGCGGTAACAGCCGTTTGATTACACCACCCGCGCAGGGATTGAGCAATCCATAAGAGAGGCATTCCTGCCTATGGCTGTGATAGGCTATGTCGAACATCATTGCGGAGCGTTATAAATTTATTTTTATTATAAAACCATCACAATATATAAGTGACAATTGTCATTTAATACGTTTACTCCCTACTCGAGGATAAAATTATCCTAATCGTCTTCGAAGCGCTATTTCAATAATCTGGCACCGTGATATATTAAGATGATTTTAATTTAAAACTACGAAAGTTAACCGAACGGATTGTTAATGATTAGCTTCAAACTATTGTTATCAGTTATATGATAACCAAAGCAAACGCAGCATCTCAGGACGAAACATGGCAAACCTCTATGACCTTAAAAAATTCGATCTTAATCTGTTAGTCATTTTTGAGTGTATTTACCAACACCTTAGTATCAGTAAAGCCGCCGAGACGCTGTATATCACGCCCTCTGCCGTGAGCCAGTCACTGCAACGCCTGAGAGGACAACTTAACGATCCTCTGTTTATCCGTTCCGGAAAAGGGATCACGCCCACGACCGTCGGCGTCAATTTGCATTATCATCTGGAACAGAACCTGAACCAGCTAGAGCAGACTATCAATATCATGCACAGCAGCGGGTTGAAGAAGAATTTTGTCATTTATTGCCCGCAGTTTATGAGTACGAAAGCAACCCTTGATCCTATAAAACTGCTCATGAATAACCATAACTATTCGATTGAATTACATGATGTTTTTCCTTCTCCTGATTCAGCGGAAGATCTCCTGGCCTACAGAAGGGCGGACTTGATATTCTCGTATTCCTCTTCTAACAGTCATTCTGTCGCCTGTAGCCTCTACCATAAACTTCCTTTCGTTCTCGTTTGTCGGGAGGGTCACCCCCGTCTCGGTGAAAATCCTACACGTGAAGAAATTCTGAATGAAAACTTCACCGCCTGCCTGAACGGTGAGAACAGCTTCAAAGGCTATCAGAACAAGGCCGATAACCTGTTATTCGAAAGAAATATCGTCTATCGTAGCGACTCTTTTATATCCCTTCTGTCGATGATCGGTTCATCCGATCTCATAGGTTTAGTACCCACGTCGGCCTTCGAACAATATGGGCCCGCCCTCAATCTGCGCAAAGTGGAAACAGACATTCATTTCCCCAGCATTGATATTTACATGATGTATAATCGTTCTGCACTCAATAGCTCGGCATTCGCCAGTTTTATTGGAGAAATATCATCACCATGAATATTGATGTAGTTTTCGCACCAAATGGGAAACATACTGCAAAACATACACCACCGTTATAGAACTACGCGACATGACCGTCATATATCCATTTAATTGTTGACTGATATAATCCTCTCTTTAGTTTTGACGCTACAGTCTGGTATTTATTCCTCAGGATGAGAATAAACATGTCAATTTATAAATACCCTTTAAACCAGGATGTTCTTACTGCTGCTCGGGAACGAATAAAATGGACTCTCGAAAATTTTCCCAGAACCTGTGTTTCTTTTTCAGGTGGAAAAGACTCCACCGTCATGCTGCATCTGGTTGCCCAACAGGCGCGACAGATGAAAGTCAAAATAGATGTGCTCTTTATTGACTGGGAGGCGCAGTTTTCCCATACCATTAACCATGTGCAACATATGCGAGAATTGTACAGCGATGTCATTAACCATTTCTGGTGGGTCGCGCTTCCCCTGACAACGCAAAATTCACTGTCGCAATTCCAGCCGGAATGGCAATGCTGGGAACCCGGCACCCAATGGGTCCGCCAGCCTCCCGGCGATGCGATAACCGATCCCGCTTTTTTTCCTTTCTACCAGCCTGGCATGACGTTTGAAACCTTTGTCCGCAGTTTCTGCGACTGGTTCTCTCGCAATCGCCCGGCGGCGGTACTGATTGGCATCCGCGCCGATGAGTCTTACAACCGTTTCCTGGCTATTGCATCGGCGCGTAAGCAGCGGTTTGCCGACGATAAACCCTGGACTACCGTCGCACCGGGAGGACATGCCTGGTATATCTATCCTCTCTACGACTGGAAAACCGCCGATATATGGACCTGGTTCGCCAAATCAGGTTGTTGCTATAACCCACTTTATGACCTGATGTTTCAGGCTGGCGTGCCGCTACGCTACATGCGTATTTGTGAACCCTTTGGCCCAGAACAGCGCCAGGGACTATGGCTCTACCACGTTGTTGAGCCCGATCGCTGGGCGGCCATGTGCGAGCGCGTGAGCGGTGCACGCAGCGGAGGAATGTACGCCGGACACGATAATCATTTTTATGGTCACCGAAAAATTTTGAAACCCGAACACCTCTGCTGGCGCGAATATGCCATGTTGCTCCTCGAAAGCATGCCGCAAAATACGGCTGAGCATTACCGCAATAAAATCGCCATTTATCTGCACTGGTATCAGAAGAGAGGCATGAAGGATATTCCCGATACCCAGGACGGTGATATCGGAGCCAAAGACATTCCCTCATGGCGCCGTATTTGCAAGGTTCTCCTGAATAACGACTACTGGTGCAGGGCGCTATCGTTCAGCCCGAATAAACCCAAACATTATCAGCGCTACAGCGACAGAATGAAGGCTAAACGCAAGGAGTGGGGCATATTATGCGACAAAGACTAATCACCGAGATGGAAACGTACCTTCAGTCACTTTCAGAAGAGGACCGCATTAACGCAATAAATGCTTTTCGTGAGGCGATCCATAAACACAGTCCGTTTCGCGAGCAACCGATAGACTGCGTCCTCTGGATAAGACAGGACGCTATTACCGCTAACGATTACAACCCCAATAACGTTGCTCCACCAGAAAAACGACTGCTCAGTAAGTCGCTGGAACTCGATGGATTCACCCAACCTATCGTTGTGACAGAAAGTGAACCGCAACACTACGAAATCGTGGATGGTTTTCATCGCCATGAAATCGGTAAAAATCGGGCGGCGTTGAAGCGTCAGCTTAAGGGTTATCTCCCCGTCACCTGCCTGCGTCGGGATCGGCAGGATAAACATAACCGTATGGCCGCAACCATTCGCCACAATCGGGCGCGGGGTCGACACCAGATTAACGCCATGTCGGAAATCGTTCGCGAGCTGGCGCTGCTTGGCTGGAATGATGAGAAAATAGGCAAGGAGCTGGGAATGGACAGCGATGAAGTCTTGCGCCTCAAGCAAATCAACGGCCTGCTGGAGCTCTTTGCAGACCGCCGTTACTCAGAAGCCTGGACAGTGAAATAATCAGAGCGTGTTCAGGCGCTCTGCCGCCGCCAGCAGCGTCGATTCCTGCTTCGCAAAGCAAAGACGGATCAGCTTATGCGGGAAGGGATCGGCGCAGAACACCGACAGCGGAATGGCGGCCACGCCGACCTCTTTCGTCAGCCACTGGCAGAAACTCACGTCGTCCAGCTCCGATATCGCGCTGTAGTCGGCGAGCAGGAAATAGGTCCCTTCTGAGGGCAAAATTTCCAGACGGCTTTTGCTTAATGCCGTCACAAACAGATCCCGACGTTCACGATAGAAGTGCGGCAGCTCGCGGTAATGTCCGGGCTCAGCGCGCAGCATATCCGCCAGCGCCAGCTGGGCCGGCGTGTTCACGGCAAAGGTCAGGTACTGGTGCACCTTGCGCAGCTCAGCGCTGATAGCCGCCGGTGCGACGCAGTAGCCCACTTTCCAGCCGGTCATATGGTAGGTCTTACCAAACGAAGAGACGGCGATAGCACGCTCGCGAAGCTGCGGATGGGCCAGCACGCTGGCGTGTCCCTCTTCAGCAAAGCAAATGTGCTCATAGACCTCATCGCTCAGCACGTAAATTTCGCGTTCCGCAATTGCCTGCCACAGCGCGGCGAAATCGGCTTTCTGCCACACCGTCGCCGACGGATTGTGCGGGGTATTCAGGATCACCAGGCGGGTTTTGTCGCTCAGCAGCGCAGCAAACGCCTGCCAGTCAGGGCGGAAATGCGGCGGCTGGAGCGCCACGCGTTTCACCACGCCGCCGGAGAGTTCAACCGCAGGCGCATAGCTGTCGTAGCTCGGATCAAAGCAGATGACTTCATCGCCCGTACGCACCAGCGCGGTGATGGCGGCATACAGCGCTTCGGTCGCCCCTGCCGTCACCGTAATGTCGCTGTTCGCATCGGGCTTATAGCCATACAGCTCCGCCGTTTTATCCGCAATGGCTTCCCGCAGCGCCTGCACGCCCGTCATCGGTGCATACTGATTTGCCCCCTGCGCCACGTGGTACGCGAGACGCTCCTGCAGATACGTCGGGCCATCGAAATCCGGGAACCCCTGAGAAAGGTTAATGGCGTTGTGCTTTTGTGCCAGAGCGCTCATCTGCGTAAAGATGGTGGTACCGAGATTGGGAAGTTTACTCTGCGGAATCAATGCGTTATTGCTCATTGTGTCGTGCCTGCCTGTAATACTTATGTTGCTGCCACTATAACACGATGTTAGTCTTTGGCAATCAAGACGCTTAGACGTCTAAACCATATGAATATTCCTGGCCGAGAGGGTAAAAGGAAATGAGAGATAACCTGCAACTCACGCATCTGGTCGACGCCTGCCGCTGGATTGGTGCCAAAGGCTGGGCCCCCGCCACCGGCGGCAATATGTCGGTGCGTCAGGACGAACATCTGTGCTGGCTCAGCGAATCCGGAAAGGACAAAGGCAGCCTCACCACCGATGACTTCCTGCAGGTCGAGATTGCCACCAATCGCGCCCCGTCCGGTCGTAAACCGTCGGCGGAGACCGGGCTGCACACCCTTATCTATCGTCTGTTTCCTGAAGCCAACGCCGTCCTTCACGTTCACACGGTTAACGCCACGGTGCTGTCCCGTCTGGTCAAAGAAGCCGAGCTCAACATCAGCGGCTTTGAGATGCAAAAATCCCTCACCGGGCAGACCACGCATATGGACACGGTGGCTATCCCGATCTTTGATAACGACCAGGATATCGACGCCCTCGCCTCCCGAATCGCCCATTACGCAGAGGAACGCCCGCTTAATTATGGTTTTCTTCTGCGCGGTCATGGCTTAACCTGCTGGGGACGCGACGTGGCCGAGGCCCGCCGTCATCTGGAAGGGCTAGAATTCTTATTTGAATGCGAAATGCGTTTACGACAACTGGAGAGAATATGATTCGCGCGATTGTGACGGATATTGAAGGGACCACCAGCGATATTCGTTTTGTCCATAACGTTTTGTTCCCCTACGCGCGTGAGCGGCTGGCGGCCTTCGTGACCGCGCAGCAGTACGCCGAGCCGGTCAAATCCATTCTGGACAACCTGCGTGATGAAATCGATAACCCGCACGCCAGCGTCGGCGAACTTATCGACGCTCTGTTTGCCTTTATGGACGAAGACCGCAAATCGACCGCGCTCAAAGCCCTGCAGGGGATCATCTGGCACGACGGCTACGTTAACGGCGATTTTACCGGACACCTCTACCCCGACGTGCTGCCTGCGCTGGAAAAGTGGAAAGCGCAAGGGATTGATCTCTATGTTTATTCCTCTGGCTCCGTCGCCGCGCAGAAACTGTTATTTGGCTACAGCGACGAAGGTGATATTACTCATCTGTTCAGCGGCTATTTTGATACCCACATCGGCGCCAAGCGCGAGGTGCAGTCTTATCAGAACATCGCGGCGCAAACGGGCATTGCCCCGTCGCAGATCCTGTTCCTGTCCGATATTCATCAGGAGCTGGATGCGGCTGAACAGGCAGGTTTTCGTACCCTGCAGCTGATTCGCGGTGATGATGACGGCGCAAGCCACCACCATCAGGTCCACCAGTTTGACGAGATTAACCCGGAGCAGATCCCTTCATGAGCGCATTGACCATTTATTCCGACAAAGACGCCAGTCAACACCAGTGGCACAGTACCGACGCCGCCGAGATTGCCCAACAGCTCAACGCGAAAGGCGTTCGGTTTGAACGCTGGGCTGCGGATCGCGATTTAGGACACGATCCCGCCCCTGAAGCCGTGATCGAGGCGTATCAACATGCGATCGACAAACTGGTGGCGGAAAAAGGCTACCAGAGCTGGGACGTGATCAGCCTGCGCGCCGACAATCCGCAGAAAGATGCGCTGCGCGCGAAGTTCCTGAACGAACACACCCACGGCGAAGACGAAGTGCGCTTTTTCGTGGAAGGCGCGGGGCTGTTCTGCCTGCACATTGGCGATGAGGTGTATCAGGTGCTGTGCGAGAAAAACGACCTGATCTCCGTCCCCGCGGGCACGCCGCACTGGTTTGATATGGGCTCAGAGCCGAACTTTACCGCCATTCGTATTTTCGATAACCCGGAAGGCTGGGTGGCCCAGTTTACCGGTGATGCCATCGCGGATGCGTATCCACGCCTGGCATGATCTTTTCTCCCTCTCCCTGTGGGAGAGGGTAGGAGTGAGGGCATCCGCGCGCGTTACACCTTCAATCCCTTCACATATCCCACCAGCTGATCCAGCACAATCCCCCATCCTTCGTGGAAGCCCATCTGTTCATGCTGCTCGCGGATCTCCTTCGTCGGATGACGCGCAATCGCCGTATAGCGGGTCTTCCCCTCCCCGACATCTTCCAGCAATAAAATCGCCGTCATAAACGGCTTCTCGGCCGGTTTCCAGCCTTCGGTATAGCCGTCGGTAAAGACCAGCTTTTTACCGGGATCGATTTCCAGGAAGACGCCCCGGTTATCCATCCGCTGACCGTCCACCTCAAACACGGTGTTGAACCGCCCGCCCACGCGGAGGTCGAGGTCGCATTCGGTCACCTTATGGGGAGCAGGAATGAAGAAGTTTTTGATGTGTTCCGGCCTAGTCCAGCAGAGCCAAAGCAGGTCGCGCGGTGCATCCACCACGCGCTCCAGTTTTAAGTCAGTTTCAGGATCGAGCGTCACGATGTTGTCCTCTTAAGGGAGCCCCTTAAAGGATAGCCGGACTCAGGCAAATTTCCCTTCCGCAACCTCTTCCGGCGTGACCACGCCCGTATCCAGCACCCAGCCGCTAATCAGCGAGGCTGGCGTAACGTCAAACGCCGGGTTGTAGACCTGCGCGTTTTCCGGCGCCCACTGAACCGCGCCAAAGCTTCCGGCGACGCCCGTCACCTCGCTGGCGGCACGCTGCTCAATCGGGATCGCGTCACCGTTCGGGCAGTCCGGATCGAGGGTCGTTTGCGGCGCGGCCACATAGAACGGAATGCAGTGGAATTTTGCCAGCACCGCCAGGGAGTAGGTGCCGATTTTGTTCGCCACGTCGCCGTTAGCCGCAATGCGGTCTGCGCCCACCCACACGGCGTCTACCTGCCCTTTCGCCATCAGGCTGGCGGCCATGGAGTCGGTAATCAGCTGATACGGCACGCCCAGCTCGCCCAGTTCCCAGGCGGTTAATCTTCCCCCCTGCAGCAGCGGGCGGGTTTCATCGACCCAGACGTTGCTGACGTTGCCTTCCCGGTGCGCGCGAGCAATGACCCCAAGCGCCGTACCGACCCCCGCCGTTGCCAGTCCGCCGGTGTTGCAGTGGGTCAGCAGGCGGCTGCCGGGCTTCACCAGCGCGCTGCCCGCTTTCGCAATGGCATCACAGAGTCGTTTATCTTCATCAATCAGGCGCAGCGCCTCCGACACCAGCGCCGGAACATACTCTTCCTGCCACAGCGCAATCTTCATGCGGTCGAGATTGTTCATCAGGTTCACCGCCGTCGGGCGGGACGCGCGCAGGGTTTTCAGCGCAACCGCCAGCTCGTCACGGTTTTTGCCGTTTTCCGCCAGCAGCGCCAGCAGCAGGCTTGCAGAGAGACCAATCAGCGGCGCGCCGCGCACGCGCAGGGCGTGGATATGCCCAACCAGCGCCTCTACGGTCGAGGCATCCAGCCAGCGTTTCTCCTGCGGGAGGGCCTGCTGGTCGAGAATAAAGAGCTGATTATTCGCCACCCGCAGGCTGGTCGTCTGTAATGTCTGCATGTCGTTAATTCCCTGTTGCGTTGTTGTAGCACATTGTGTCAGGATGAAATCCAGATGTATAGACGTCTACATGTCTTAATTTAAAAACTCGTGAGGAGCAGGCCATGTCGCAATACCGTACCTTTACCGCTCAGGATGCCGTGGAGTATGCCAGGCAGTTTGGCGGACTTGACGATCCTTCATCGCTGGTAGAGGCGCAGGAGATTGGCGACGGCAACCTCAATCTGGTCTTTAAAATTTTCGACAGCGCGGGCGTGAGCCGCATCGTCGTTAAGCAGGCGCTACCCTACGTGCGCTGCGTCGGCGAGTCCTGGCCGCTGACTCTGGACCGCGCCCGTCTGGAGGCGCAAACCCTGGTCGAGCACTACCGGCACAGCCCGCAGCACACCGTGAAAATCCACCACTTCGATCCGGAGCTGGCGGTGATGGTGATGGAAGATCTCTCCAGCCATCGCATCTGGCGCGGCGAGCTGATCAAAAATAATTATTACCCGCTGGCGGCGCGCCAGCTGGGTGAATACCTCGCGCACGCGCTGTTCCACACCAGCGATTTCTACCTGCACCCGCACGAGAAAAAAGCGCAGGTGGCGAAATTCATCAACCCGGAGATGTGCGAGATCACCGAAGATCTGTTCTTCAACGATCCGTACCAGATCCACGAGCGCAACAGCTACCCGGCCGAGCTGGAAAATGACGTCGCGTCCCTGCGCGACGACGCCCAGCTGAAAATAGCCGTGGCCTCCCTGAAGCACCGCTTCTTCTCGCACGCCGAAGCGCTCCTGCACGGCGATATTCACAGCGGGTCGATTTTTGTGGCGCACGGCAGCCTGAAGGCCATCGACGCCGAGTTTGGCTACTTTGGCCCGATTGGCTTTGACGTCGGTACCGCCATCGGCAACCTGCTGCTGAACTTCTGCGGCCTGCCGGGGCACCTGGGCATTCGCGATGCCGCCGCCGCGCGCGAGCAGCGCCTGACCGATATTCAGGAGCTGTGGAACACCTTCGCGGAACGCTTCCAGGCACAGGCACACGAGAAAACGCGCGACGCCGCGCTCGGCGCGCCGGGTTACGCCTCCGCGTTCCTGAAAAAGGTCTGGCATGACGCCATCGGCTTCTGCGGCACCGAACTCATTCGCCGCAGCGTCGGGCTTTCCCACGTCGCGGATATCGACACCATTCAGGACGAGGCCATGCGACACGAATGCCTGCGCCACGCGATAACGCTCGGTAAAGCGCTGATTGTGATTGCCGACCGCATCGACAGCGTGGAAGATCTGGTGGCGCGGGTGCGGCAGTACAGTTGATTTTCTCCCTCTCCCTGTGGGAGAGGGCCGGGGTGAGGGCATCAAACCGCGCTTACCCCAAATACTCAATCACCGACAGCCCGCCGTTATAATCCGTGCTGTAGATAATTCCCTGCGCATCCACAAACACGTCACACGACTGGATCACCTGCGGGCGATTCGGACGGGTATCCATCATTTTCTCCGGTGCTGCAGGCACCAGCGCCCCCGTTTCAACCGGTCGATACGGATTGGAAATGTCATACGCGCGCACGCCCGCGTTCTGATACGTCGCAAAGATCAGCGTTGAGCTGACAAAGCTCCCCGGCCGGTTCTCGTGCAGGTTGTGTGGCCCGAAATGCGCCCCTTTCGCCACGTAGTCGGTTTCATCCGGCTGCGGGAAGGTCGAGATGCTTACCGGATTCGACGGCTCGCGGATATCAAACAGCCAGATCAGCTTCTCACCGTCTTCCTGGTTATCGAGCACCGCTTCGTCCAGCACCACCAGCAGATCGCGGTCGGGCAGCGGCAGCGCGGTGTGCGTGCCGCCGCCAAACGGCGGGCTCCAGTTACGGTGGCTAATGAGCTTAGGCTGGGTACGATCCTTCACGTCCAGCAGCGTCAGGCCGCCGTCGCGCCAGCTGCCGTACGCGGTATCGCCTGCAATAATCGCATGGTGCAGCGCGTAGCGTTTCCCTTCCGGCCAGTTCGGCTTCTCACCTTTGGCCTGGTTCATGCCCGGCAGCCACCAGCGCCCTGCCACCTCAGGCTTACGCGGGTCGGCCAGGTCGATCGTCAAAAAGATGTAGTCGGTAAAGCCGTCGATCAGCGCCGACACGTACGCCCAGCGTCCGCCGATGTACCAGATGCGGTGGATGCCGATACCGCTCAGCGACAGAAAACCGATTTCGCGCGGCTTGTCCGGCGTGGAGATATCAAAAACGCGAAGCCCCGCGCTCCAGCCTTTGTCCTGCACGTCGCTGACGGTCTCGCCCACCTGCCGGGTGTAGTAGACCTTCTCGTCGGCAAAACGCGCATCGGCAAAAAGATCCCGCGCGTTGATGACCAGCAGGAGATCGTCATGCGCCTGCAGATGCACGTTCCAGGTGCCCGGCGGCGCGGGCACGTAGCCTGCCGCTTTCGGGTTTTTCGGGTCGCGCACGTCGACAATCGAAAAGCCCTGCGACACCATATGGCCGATATAGGCGAAACCGCGATGCACCATCAGCTGCACGCCGTCCGGGCGACCACCCTGATCGCTATGGCCAATCAGCCGCATATTGCGGCTGTATTCGGGCGTAGGGAGCTCGCTCATTTATTTTTCGCTTCCAGCGTCGCAAACCACGGCGCAATGAAATCTTCCGTCTGGCCCCAGCCCGGAATGATTTTCCCGAGTGACGCCACGTTCACCGCACCCGGCTGGGCGGTCAGCAGCGCCTGCGGAATTGCCGCCGCCTTAAAATCGTAGGTCGCTGGCGTCGCTTCCCCGGCAATCTTGTTCGCCACCAGACGCACGTTGGTCGCGCCAATCAGCTTCGGATCCACCGCCACGCTCACCTTCCACGGGCTGCCCGGCTCGCGCATCAGCTGCAGATCCTGGTTAGAGATGTCGATGCTGTAGAGCTTAATCTCGGTGCGGCCGTTCTCTTTCAGCGCCTTATATGCGCCCTGGCTGAAGGCGTCCCAGGTTCCCCAGATGGCATCGATTTTGCCTTTCGGGTATTTAGCGAGGATTGCACCCACCTTGTTGGCGGTGTCGCCCTGCACGTCGGAAGAGACCGCGCCGATAGACTCCAGCTCTTTAATGTCCGGATACTGTTTTTGCAGCTCTTTATAGGCCCCCTGACGACGCTCCATCGGCGGGAAGCCCGCCACCCATAGCTTGACGATATTGGCCTTGCCGTTGAAATCTTTCGCCAGCTGGCCGAAGGAGAGGTTAGTCAGGGAGGCATCATCCTGCTGGGTAACGGTCACGCCAGGGATCTCGCCGTTAACGGCGGTATCAAACACCGCGACCTTAATCCCGGCGTCCACCGCCTTCTTCACCAGCGCGGTGGAGTACGGATCGCGGCCCTGAGAAAGGATAATCCCGTCGTACTTCTGGCTTATGGCCTGGTTCACGAAGTCCTGGAATTTGGCGTCGTCGCCGTTGCTTAAAAAGGTGCTGACCTTAAAGCCGAGCTTCTTCCCTTCCTGAATGGCCCCGGCAATAAACTGTGTGGTGTTGTCGTCTGAGCCGAGGTTACGGATCACCGCGATGCGGATCGGGCCGTCATGGTTGGCAATGGCCGCCGGAAGCGGTGCAGGCGTGACCGCAAAGCCAGGCAGAGCGGTGAATAACCCTAATGCCACCAAAGAGAGTGCAATCTTTTTCATTTTTTATCCCGTTGTGTTGTCAGCGTTTTTGTATGTAGGTAATCGCCAGCGCTACCGCGAGCACCAGCCCTTTTATAATGTCCATGGCGTAATACGGCACGGAGAGCATCACCAGCCCGTTCGACAGCACGCCGAGAATCACCGCCCCGACCAGGGTCCCCAGCGCGTTCGGCTTGCCGGACCCGGCCAGCGAGAAGCCAATCCACGCCGCCGCTACCGCATCCATCAGATAACCGCCGCCCGCGTTTACCTGCGACGACCCGATGCGCGAGGCCAGCAAAATCCCGCCCAGGCCCGCCAGCAGGGAGGCAATCACGTAGGCCGCCACCTTGTAGCGGGTGGTGCGAATGCCGGAGAGACGCGCCGCTTCCGGGTTACCGCCAATGGCGTACATCCGGCGTCCATGAGTGGTGAGCGACAGCCCCAGCTGTGCCAGCACGGTCACCACCAGCATAACGATCACGATGGTCGGCACCTGTCCCAGCAGGCTGAACGTCGCCGGAATAGTCCCTTCCGCCATATCGCCGCTCGGCAGCACCATGTTTTCGGTAATCGACCCGCCGTAGCTGTAGGTCATCGCCACGCCCTGGATCACAAACAGGCTGGCCAGCGTCGCGAGCATGTCCGGAATGCGCAGGATGACGATCAGAAAGGCGTTAAACAGCCCCACCAGCGTGCAGAGCGCGAGGGTAATCAGAATCGACTCGGTGGTGCCGAAGCCGTGCCAGACGAAAAGGGAAATCACCAGCGCGTTCGCCAGCGACGCGGTAGACCCCACGGAGAGATCGAATCCGCCGATGGTCAGCGAAATCGACACGCCTATGGCAATCACCGTCACGATGGCAATCGAGCGCAGAATGTTGATGATGTTGTTCGGATCGAGGAAGCTGTCCGACGCCAGGCCAAAGACGGCCACCAGCGCGACGACGGTCAGCAACATGCCCCACCTGTAGAGAAAATCGAAAATCTGCTGACGGCCAGACGCCGTCGCGTTTACTGAAAGGGCCTTGCTCACGACGCCGTTCCTCCGGTTGAATAATAAAGTAATGTCTCTTCACGGGCCTCGGTCCCGGCGATTTCCGCCACGATGCGCCCGTCCCACAGGACGCAGATGCGGTCGCACAGCCCGACCAGCTCGGCAAATTCGCCGGAGGCGTAAATCACCCCTTTGCCCTCGCGCGCCAGGCCGTCAATCAGCTGGAAAAGATCGGTTTTGGCCTTCACGTCCACGCCTTTGGTCGGCTCGTCGAAGATCAGCACGCTCGCGTCATTGCGCAGCCACTTGCCGATAGCCACCTTCTGCTGGTTACCGCCGGAGAGACGTCGCAAAACCTGCCCGGGACCGCGGGCGCGAACGCCGACGCGGGCGATCACCTCCTCCGCCCAGCGCCACGCCTGACGATGACCGAACAGGCTCCAGCGCGAGAAGCTGTTATCGGCGCAGACGGCAAGGTTCATGCTCACAGGCTCGTCGATAAAAATACCCTCTTTGCGCCGCTCTTCCGGCACCAGCGCCAGCCCGCGCAGCACCGAGTCCGCCGGGTCGCGCGGCTGCCAGGGCTGTTGATTCAGCTCACCGCGCGCCACGCGGCTTTTGCTGGCGCCAAACAGCGCCTTACAGAGTTCGGTTTTTCCCGCCCCCGCCAGCCCGGCAATACCAAGAATTTCGCCCTTGCGCAGGTGCAGGGAGATATCTTTCAGCAGCGCGTCGTCGTGCAGACCTTCTACCCGCAGGAGCGTCTCTTCGCCGTGCGGCGGCCGCGCGGGCGGATAGATATCGCTCAGCACGTGGCCGAGCATCTTCTCGACGATCGCTTCTCCGCTAAGATCGGCCATCGGTCCGGACTCAATCAGCTTGCCGTCGCGCAGCACCGTCAGGGTGTCGCAGATGGCCTTCAGCTCGTGAATGCGGTGGGAGATAAACACCACGCCGATGCCCTGCTGCTTTAAGCGTCTGACTACCGCAAACAGGCGCTCGCTCTCGTGCGCGTCCAGCGGCGCGGTGGGCTCATCAAGAATCAAAAAACGGCAGTGGTGGGATAGCGCCCGCGCCAGCAAAATCTGCTGCTTTTCGGCAAGCGTGCAGCTATCGATGGAACGGCGTACGTCCAGAGAAACATCCAGCTGCGCCAGCGCCTGTCTCGCCAGCTGACGGATCGCGCCCCAGCTGAAGCGATACCCCGGCTGCGCCAGCTGGTCGAGCATGATGTTCTCGGCGATGCTTAACCCCGGGATCAGGGCCACGTCCACCTCCTGCTGCACAAGGTGGATCCCCAGCCGTTTGGCATCGAGCGGTTCGCGGATGCTTACCGGCTGGTTGTTAATGCTGATCTCACCCTCATAGTGGTCGTGCGTCCCGCACAGCACCGCCATCAGCGTCGATTTTCCCGCGCCGTTGGCGCCGGTCAGCGCGTGTACGGAGCCGCCGGATAAGGTGAAATTCACGCGCGACAGCGCCTGAAAGCCGGAAAAGGCCAGGCTGATACCGCGCATTTCAAGGCGACTGGAAACCATCCGCGTAAATCCTTCATTACTCTTCTGATTTATCGAATTTTTCACAGCTCCGGTTGACTGACAACGACGGAAAAGGCATAAGTTAAAGCGAAATATTATTAGCCATCCGGATGTCCAGACATAACATCGGGTTAGCGCTTCCCAAAAAGGACACCATCATGAGCAACACCGATATCCGCGTCGTGCCTGGCCCGGCGAACTACTTCTCTCATTCCGGAAGCCTTGCGCATCTGAATGACTTCTTTACCCCTGAACAGCTTTCCCGCGCGGTGTGGATCTACGGCGAGCGCGCGATCGAAGGCGCGCGCCCTTTCCTGCCGGAGAGCTTTAATGCGCCGGGGGCGAAACACCTGCTGTTTAAAGGCCACTGCAGCGAGCGCGACGTCACCGATCTGGTGAATGAATCCGGCAGCGACGCCAGCGTGGTGATTGGCGTTGGCGGCGGCGCGGTGCTCGATGCCGTCAAGGCCGTGGCGCGCCGCTTAGGGGTGCCGTTCGTGGGCATCCCCACTATTGCCGCCACCTGCGCGGCGTGGACCCCGCTCTCCGTCTGGTACAATGATGCCGGTCAGGCGCTGCATTTTGAGATCTTCGAAGACGCCAACTTCCTGGTGCTGGTGGAGCCGCAGATCGTCCTTAACGCCCCGGCGGAGTATCTGCTGGCGGGCATCGGCGATACGCTGGCGAAGTGGTATGAAGCGGTAGTGCTCGCCCCGCAGCCTGAAAAGCTGCCGCTGACCGTGCGGCTGGGCATCAACGGCGCGCTGGCTATCCGCGACGTGCTGCTGGAGCACAGTGAGGAAGCCCTGGCTGACCAGCAGCGCGGTGAACAGACGCAGGCGTTCCGGGACGTGGTGGATGCGATTATCGCAGGCGGCGGGATGGTCGGCGGTCTGGGCGAACGCTATACCCGCGTGGCGGCGGCGCATGCGGTGCACAACGGTTTGACCGTGCTGCCGCAGACGGAAAAATACCTCCACGGCACCAAGGTGGCCTACGGTATTCTGGTGCAGAGCGCGCTGCTCGGCCAGGACGACGTGCTGGCACAGCTGGTCTCGGCGTATCGGCGTTTTAACCTGCCGACCACGCTTCGCGCGCTGGAGGTCGATATTAACAACCGAGAGGAGCTGGATAAGGTGATTGCCCACACCCTGCGTCCGGTGGAGTCAATTCATTATCTGCCGGTGACGTTAACGCCTGAGGTTCTGCGCGCGGCGTTTGAGAAGGTGGAATACTTCAGCCGTTAATCTCCCTGACCGTCTATACCTAATGATGATTCTTACCACTCTCGTAACGAGGTCATCATGCAGATCGATTTAACAGGTAAAAAGGCGCTGGTTACCGGTGCCAGCCGCGGGTTGGGTCGGGCTATTGCACTGTCGCTGGCGCGCGCCGGTGCGGATGTGATTATTACGTATGAAAAATCTGCCGATAAAGCCCAGGCGGTCGCCAATGAGATTAAGGCGCTGGGACGACACGGCGAAGCCGTGCAGGCGGACAGCGCCAGCGCGCAGGCGATTCAGGATGCCGTCACCCATGCGGCGCGTTCCCTTGGCGGGCTGGATATTCTGGTCAACAACGCCGGGATCGCGCGCGGCGGCCCGCTGGAATCCATGACCCTGGCGGACATCGACGCGCTCATCAACGTCAACATTCGCGGCGTGGTGATCGCCATTCAGGAAGCGCTGGTGCACATGTCTGACGGCGGGCGCATTATCAACATCGGCAGCTGTCTGGCCAACCGCGTGGCGATGCCGGGTATTGCCGTTTACTCGATGACCAAGTCTGCCCTCAACTCCCTCACCCGCGGCCTGGCGCGCGATCTGGGGCCGCGCGGTATTACCGTTAACCTTGTCCACCCCGGCCCCACCAACAGCGATATGAATCCGGAAGACGGCGAACAGGCGGAAGCCCAGCGCCAGATGATCGCCGTCGGCCACTACGGCCAGCCGGAAGACATCGCGGCGGCGGTCACGTTTCTTGCCAGCCCAGCCGCCGGGCAGATCTCCGGTACCGGCCTGGATGTGGACGGCGGGTTGAACGCCTGATCGCAATCACCCTGCAAGCCTCTGTCGCCAGGCAGAGGCCTTCTCGAGCCGCCTCGACGGTTTGCGTTTTGCCTCTTACCTGTATTTTTTCTCCGCTCTACAGTACCCCATAAGAAATTCGGAATTTATCTAATAGCCTTATTATTTCCTTATATTTTGTGTGGGCGTACAGTGGAGGTACGGATGAAGATTGTCTGGTCAAAGAATGCAAAGAAAGAGTTTTCCAAAATCGATGGCCGATATCAGCGAAGAATCAAAGCAAAACTTGCTGAGCTGGGCGATCGCTCAGCTCCCCGGCCCGATATCAAAAAAAAATCGGCAACAGAAAATCATTTTCGGCTACGCGTTGGCGATTACCGCATTCTGATTACACTTCGGGACGATCCCGATAACCATTGTTATGTTTTGGCCGTCAAGCGCAGAACATCAACGACCTACCTTCACGAGGAGAAAGCCCCCTATGGCTGTTCAGCTAATTAAGGACGATGACGGAAAAGCGCAGTACGCCGTTATTCCCTATGATGAATACTTTCGTATGTGCTTACAGATGGCAGAAATTGACGACGAAACCGACGATGATCTAGAGGATATTGAAGTCGAACACGATTGTTATGATGACGTAGGATTACCTGGTGAAGTATGCGACGTCATGCATAACGAGAACGTCAGCCTGCAGGCCGCGTGGCGTATCCTGCGCGGGCTATCCCAGCAGGAGGTGGCGGAGAAACTCGGCATCAGCCAGTCCGCCGTGTCACAACTGGAAGCGCTGGACTCCCGTCCGCAAAAGCGCACCCGCGAAAAGCTGGCGGCGATCTACGGCTGTAAGCAGGAGCAGATCAGCCTCTATTTACCGAAAGAGGGTTAACAGCACTTCGCCCCGCCCTTGCCGCCGTAGCGGGCGTCCTGGCGGTCACGGAAAAATTCTTCGTAGGTCATTGGCGTCTGGTCCGGATGATTGACGCGCATATGCTCGACGTAGTTGTCGTAGTCCGGCACGCCAATCATCATTTTTGCGGCCTGGCCCAGGTACTTACCTGCTTTGGATAGAGTGTCGAACATAGGTCATTTCTCGTTTGTTTCCCTCACCCCGCCCCTCTTCCAAAGGGAGAGGCCGGATAAGAAATGTAGGCCGGGTAAGGCGAAGCCGCCACCCGGCACACAGGTTAATGCGCCCCTTTCGCCTGGGTCACAATCTCTTCCAGGTTTTCAGGCATCGGCTCGTACGGCGTCTCTTTCGCCGTTGGCTTATCGTTTTTCAACGCCGCCAGCGCGGTCCTGAGAGAATACAACGCCAGCACCACGACCACCACCATAAAGAAGATGGTTAGCCCGGCGTCCAGACGGTTGTTAAACACCAGCTGCGACAGCTGCGATTCGGTGTACTGTGCCGGGATCTTGCCGCTGTCGATCATCGCCTGGAACTTGTTGGCAATCGCCAGGAAGCCCACCTTATTATCCGGGCTGAAGGCTTTCTGCCAGCCCGCCGTCAGGGTACAGATAAGCAGCCACGCGGTTGGCACCAGCGCCACCCAGGCGTAACGCTGGCGCTTCATCTTGAACAGCACCACCGCGCAGAGCATCAGCGCCATGCCCGCCAGCATCTGGTTGGCGATACCGAACAGCGGCCACAGGGTGTTAATCCCACCCAGCGGATCGACCACGCCCTGATGCAGGAAATACCCCCACGCCAGCACGCACAGCGCCGTCGCCAGTAGGTTAGCCGGGAGCGAATCGGTCCGCTTCAGGTTCGGGGAGATGACGCCCAGCAGATCCTGCAGCATAAAGCGCGCCGCACGGGTTCCCGCATCCACCGCCGTCAGGATAAACAGCGCTTCAAACAGGATGGCGAAGTGATACCAGAACGACACATCCATCAGCCCGCCCAGCGCGCCGTGAAGAATATACGCCATGCCGACCGCCAGCGTCGGCGCGCCGCCTGCACGGGAGATAATCGACTGCTCGCCCACTTCGCTGGCGATGCTCGTCAACGTATCAGGGGTGATCGCAAAGCCCCAGCCGCTCACCACCTGCGCGGCAGACGCTACCACGTCAACGGTGCCGGCCGGGGCCAGGACCGCCATCGGGCTGTTCATTGCGAAATACACGCCCGGGTCGATAATGCAGGCGGAGACCAGCGCCATAATGGCCACGAAGGACTCCATCAGCATACCGCCGTAGCCGATCAGGCAGGCCTGATTTTCATTCGCCAGCATCTTCGGCGTGGTACCGGAGGCAATCAGAGCGTGGAAGCCCGACACCGCACCGCAGGCGATGGTGATAAACAGGAACGGGAAGAGATTGCCGGTCCAGACCGGGCCGGTACCGTCGATGAATTTGGTTAACGCCGGCATGGTCAGCGTTGGGCGCATAATCAGAATACCGATCGCCAGCCCGACGATAGTGCCGATTTTCAGGAAGGTAGAGAGGTAGTCACGCGGGGCCAGCAGCAACCATACTGGCAGCACCGCCGCCACAAAGCCGTAGCCCACCAGCATCCAGGTCAGCTGTACGCCGGTAAAGTCGAAGAAAGGCGCCCAGGTCGGGCTTTCCGCCACCCAGCCGCCGGAGATAATGGCGAACACGAGCAACACCAGGCCAATCACCGACACTTCACCAATGCGGCCCGGACGCAGGTAGCGGATATAGATCCCCATAAACAGCGCCAGCGGAATGGTGAAGGCAACGGTATACGTTCCCCAAGGGCTGTGGGTCAGCGCTTTCACCACGATCATCGCCAGCACCGCGAGGATGATGACCATGATCATAAAGGTCGCCACCAGCGCAATCACCCCGGCGGTCGCGCCCATCTCCTCTTTCACCAGCTCACCCAGCGAACGTCCGTCGCGGCGGGTGGAGACGAACAGCACCATAAAGTCCTGCACCGCGCCTGCCAGCACCACGCCCGCCAGGATCCAGATCATCCCCGGCAGGTAGCCCATTTGCGCCGCCAGCACCGGCCCCACCAGCGGGCCTGCCCCGGCAATCGCCGCAAAATGGTGACCGAACAGCACTTTCTTATCGGTCGGCACGTAGTCCAGACCGTCGTTATGGCGAACGGCAGGCGTCATGCGCGTTGCGTCAACGCCCAGGACGTTCTTCGCGATATAGCGGCCATAAAAACGATAGGCGATCAGGTAAACGCAGACCGAGGCGACGACGATCCAGAGCGCATTGATCTGTTCCCCCCGGTTGAGGGCGATATAGCCCAGGGCAAAGGCTCCCACAACGGAGAGCCCTGCCCATGTAAGGTATTTCCCTGAGTTGTTCATAGTTGTTGTCCGTTGTTGTGAAACAGTGAGATGTTACATTTTGTTTCTAGAACAACCGGAAAAATTTAACAACTTTGAAACGCAATAATGCGTGGTCAAACCAGAGATTTACACCACAGTGTTAAGCCGATCACTTTGATCTGCCTGGGCTAGCCCAGCACCATCGTACTTAACCGGCAGGTGCAGCACCGCCGCCCCTGCTCGTCGAAGACCACAATCTCCCAGCTCTGGCTTGAACGCCCAAGATGCAGCGGCTGACACACGCCGCGAACCGTGCCGTGGGATACCGCCCGATGATGCGTGGCGTTCAGCTCCGTTCCCACCACGCTCTGCCCGTCGCGGGTCATCAGAAATCCGGCAATTGAGCCGAGCGTTTCCGCCAGCGCCGCCGAGGCCCCGCCGTGGAGCAGGCCAAACGGCTGATGGGTGCGCGCATCCACCGGCATCTCCGCTTCCAGCGTGTCGTCCCCGAGGCGGGTATAGACGATGCCCAGGTTCGCCACCAGGGTATTCACGCTGGTGGCGTTCAGTTCCTCAAGCGATAAATGACGTTTCCAGATCATTTACGCCCCCAGCGTGGAGCCGCCGTCCACCACGATATCCTGCAGGGTGATGTGGCTGGCGGCATCGGAGGCAAGGAACAGCACGGTCGCAGCTATCTCCTGCGGGCGGGCAATTTTGCCCAGCGGAATGCCGAGCTTAAACTGCTCGCCGAAGCCGCGGATGCGCTGCTGCTCCGCGTCGTCGCTTTTCCACAGGGTGCGCTGCATATCGGTATCCGTTGAGCCCGGCGACACCAGATTACAGCGCACGCCGCTGCCCGCCAGCTCCAGCCCGACGGTCAGGGACAGGCTTTTCAGCGCTGCTTTCGATGCGCCGTAGGCGCTCATGCCGATGCGCGGCGTGTGCGCCACGTCGGACGCCACGGTGACTATCGCCCCGCCCTGCTGGCGGCGAAACTGGCCCATCGTCTGCTGGAAAAGGTTGAACGCGCCGCCGACGTTGACCGCGAAGGTATGCTGCCAGTCATCCTGCGAGAGCTGGTCCGTCGCTCCCATGCGCAGAATGCCCGCGGCGTTGACCAGCACGTCCAGCCGTTCGAGCGAAGCCAGCGCGCGCCCGCACACCTCATGTACCTGTGCGGCATCCGCCACGTCCAGCGTTTCGGTGGCAAACGGATAATCATCCTGCGGGAAGGCCAGATCGAATCCGGTCACCTGCGCGCCTGCTTCGGCAAACGCCAGTGCAGTCGCGTAGCCAATCCCCTTCCCCGCGCCCGTCACCCAGACTGTTTTGCCGGTAAAATCGAATCCCGCCATTACTTCACCTCGCGGGAAAGCAGCGCCCACCAGGCGTCGAGAGTGGGATTTTTTGCCAGCATCACGAAGTCGATATCGCCGTGCACTTTGCGCCAGCGGGCGGCCAGCGCCATCATGCGCACTGAATCCAGGCCGTAGTCGATCAGGTTTTCGTCATCCATCGGCTCGTCGGACTCGTCCAGCAGCGGAAGGATCAGCTCGCGCAGCGCGGTTTTCGAGGCTGGAACGGACGGCAGCAGCTCGTCGGTCATCACCACGCGGCCAGAACGTCCGGCCACGTAGTTCAGGGACATCAGGTGCTCGTCACGGGTGAAATCCGCCAGCGCGTCGGCAATAAAGAACGGCTTAATGTCGCGCATAAAGGCGTCGGTGGCGGTGGTCATGCAGCCGATGTGAGCGTACACGCCGGTAATCAGCAGCTGGTTGCGGTCCGTCTCTTTCAGCATCTGCTCCAGGGGCGAGCGGTGAAACGCGCTGTAGCGCCACTTCACCAGCACCGTGTCCGCTTCGTCCGGGGTCAGCTCAGCGACGATGCACTGCTGCTCCGGCGAGCGGGTCAGGCCCGGCCCCCACATGTCGTTCAGCAGGGCGCGGTCTTCATCGCTCTGCTCTTTTGGCTGCGCGGTGTAGTAAACCGGGATATTGTGTTCTTTGCAGTACGCGCGCAGTTTAGCGATGTTCGCTACTACCTGCTGCATCATCGCGCTATTTTCGCCCCAGAAGTTCAGGAAGTACTCCTGCATATCGTGGATCAACAGCGCGGCGCGCTCCGGTTCAAACGCCCAGTTCACCTTGTTGGTCGGCAACTCTGCGGCGGTTGGCAGCGCGTAAGCGGTTAATTTAGGGATGGCCATACTCTGTTCCTCAGCCCCGGGCGCGTTCAGCAAGCCACAGGCGCAACTGTTTCTTATCGACTTTGCCGACCGGCGTCAGCGGGAGCGCATCCACGCTCTCCACGCGGTCCGGCAGCTTGAATTCGGCAACGCCCTGCTCGCGCAGGAAGCGACGTACCTCGACCGCGCGCAGGGGCTGTTTCACCACCAGATACGCGCAGCTCTTCTCGCCCAGCAGACTGTCCTCCATGCTCACCAGCGCGGCGTGGATCACCGACTCATGGCGCAGCAGCAGGTTTTCAATCTCTTCGGCTGCGATCTTCTCCCCACCACGGTTGATCTGATCTTTCTCACGACCCTGCACGGTGATGTAGCCCTGCTCGTCGATGGCGATCAGATCCCCGGAGCAGTAAAAGCCGTCGGCGTCGAAGGCGCTGGCATTGTGTTCCGGACTGTTGAAATAGCCGCGGAAGGTATACGGACCCCGCGTCATCAGCCGTCCGACTTCCCCGCGCGGCAGCGGGTTGCCGTGCTCGTCAGCCACCCACACTTCGTCGTCCGGGCACATCGGGCGGCCCTGAGTGTTGATGATGCGCTCCGGCGCATCGTCGAGCGTGGTATAGTTCACCAGCCCTTCCGCCATGCCGAACACCTGCTGAAGCTGGCAGCCGATTTCCGCCGGAATGCGCGCCGCGAGCGTGGCGGAGAGGCGCGCGCCGCCCACCAGCAACAGCTTCAGGGTCTTAAGCTGCGCATTGCCCGCACCGTCGGCAATCGCCTGCAGCCAGAGGCTCACCGCCGGCGGCACCAGCGAGGTGACGTTAATCTGATGTCGTTCAATCAGCGGGAAGCAGAGCGTGGCGCTCGGATCGTTCGCCAGCACCACGCAGCCGCCCGCGGTGAAGACGCCTAACGATCCCGGCGAGCTCATGGCGTAGTTGTGCGCCGCGGGCAGCGCATTCAGGTAACGCGTTTCGGCGGTAATGCCGCAGATCTCGTTGCTGCGGCGGATGCTGTAGTCGTAGTCGTTGTGCGTGCGCGGGATCAGCTTCGGCGTGCCGGTGCTGCCGCCGGAGAGCTGGAAGAAGGCCACTTCGTCGGCAGGCGTCGGGTTCGGGATGAAGTTGTCGGCCGGACGGGCCATCGCCGCTTCCAGGGCATGTTCACCCTTATCGCCGCGCAGCAGCACGACGCGAACCGAACGGTGTTCATCCACGAAAGCGTTGAGGAAGTCATCGCCCGCAAACAGCGCGTGGTCGCGATCGGCGATCAGCACGGCGGGGTTGATCTGCGCCGCGTAGGCGTTCAGCTCGCTGCGCTGGTGGCTAAAGAGCGCGTTGACCGGCGCGACGCCGATTTGCAGCAGCGCGAAGAAGGTGATGTAGAACTCGGCCACGTTGCCGAGCTGCACCAGCGCGGTCTCGCCGCGGTGCAGCCCTCGCCCCTGAAGGGCTGAGGCCAGGTTGTTTACGGCCTGATTCAGCGCGCGGTAGGTGATGTGCCGCTCGCCGTCAATTATCGCCACGGCATCGCTGTCCGCGCGATCCGTCAGGATGTGGGTCAACGGCAGATCCTGCCAGTAGCCTTTTTCACGGTAGCGGCGGGCAAATGCCTCAGGCCAGCGGGTAAAGGGAATGGTCATGAGTCTTCCTTAGTGCAAACCAAATACGTTGAGCATGGTGGAGAGCTTCACGCCCGTCTCGCGCCACTCGCCCACCGGCGAGGAGGCAGGCACAATGCCCGCGCCGGCAAACAGACGAACGGTATTTTCACGAAGGCGCGCGCAGCGGATGGTCACCACCCACTCGCCGTTGCCTTCGCTGTCGCACCAGCCGACGATGCCGCCGAACAGCTCGCGGTCGAACGGCTCCAGCTCGGCGATCAGCTCTTTTGCCGCCTGATGCGGGAAGCCGCTCAGCGCCGGGGTCGGGTGCAGCAGGCAGGCCAGGGTCAGGGCGTTTTCGTTTTCACGCGCGTCACCTTCAACCGGCGTCGCCAGATGCCACAGCGTCGGCGTGGTAATCAACTGAGGAGAATCAGGCATGGTGAGATGATGGCTGCGCGGTGCCAGAATGGCCTTCATCGCCTGGGTCACCAAATCGTGCTCGTGGCGATCCTTTTCAGAGGCCAGCAGCTTATTGCCCGCTTCGCGATCTAATACATCATCGGGCTGACGACGCGCCGAGCCTGCCAGCGGCAGCGAACTAAAGTGCGCGCCCTCTTTGCGCAGCAGCAGTTCAGGGCTGGCGCCGAGGAGCACGCCGCCGTCTTCCAGCGGCACGTGGAAGTTGAAGCTCGCCGGGTTCTGGGCGATCAGGCGCTCCATCAGGGCGCCGCTATCCATGCGTTTGTCGGTCGCGATATCAATCAGGCGCGACAGCACCACCTTGTTCACCTGCGGCGTGGCGGTGAGCGACGCGGCGCGAGCCACCATCTCTTCGAAAACGGGCTGCGGCGGGATCTCGGTGCGTTGTTCCACCTTCAGCGCCTGCGAGCCGGAAAAATAGCGTGCAGACTGCTGACGTGCCGGACGGGAAAAGGTCTGCCAGCGTTGGGGAATAAACAGAGAGGACGGCTTGCGGGTATCGAACGGGATAGCCCCTACCATCACCGGATGAGCGATACCGCTGGCTTTCGCATTCAGGAAGGCCTGGGCTAATTTTTGCTGGAAGCGACCCGCCGGATCGTCACCGCCAACAGCGGGTTCACTGAAGCGGGCAAAGCAGCCGGACGTAGTAAAGCTGCGGTAAGGCGACATAAAGAAAAAACGGTCTGATTCCAGCGTGGTTGCGGCGTGCTGGACTTCCTCAGCCAGGGACGTATCCATATCATCCTCCTTAAAATGATAAAAGAAGCAATAATGATTATCATTTATATTTTCGTCGGCTAACCTAATCCCACATCGCTCCGCTGTCAACCGTCGGACAAATAACTTGTGCGACAAAAGCTTGCATCCAGATGCTGCAACCATGAAAATGAGAAGCATTATCTTCAACAAAAACAGGATCCCGCGCTGTGAAATCCCCTGCCGTTTTCCGTAATCCCCTGCTTTTATTGGCACTTTTTGTTTTAGGACTTACCTCAGCCGCTGCCGCCGACTGGCCGCGTCAGGTGACTGACAGCCGCGGCGTTCACACGCTAGAGAGCAAACCGACGCGCATTGTTTGTACCAGCGTGACCTTAACCGGCTCCCTGCTGGCGATTGACGCCCCGGTCGTCGCCAGCGGCGCGACCACGCCGAACAACCGCGTGGCCGATGCGCAGGGCTTTTTGCGCCAGTGGGGCGATATTGCGAAACAGCGTCAGGTTGCGCGGATGTATATTGGCGAACCGAGCGCCGAAGCGGTCGCCGCACAAATGCCGGATCTGATTTTGATCAGCGCCACCGGCGGTGATTCCGCGCTGGCACTGTACGATCAGCTCTCCGCCATTGCGCCGACGCTTATCATCAACTACGACGACAAGAGCTGGCAGGCACTGCTGACGCAACTGGGCACCATCACCGGACAGGAAAAACAGGCCGAAGAGCGCATTGCCGCGTTTGATAAACAGCTCGCGCAGGTGAAACAGCAGATGAAGCTGCCGCCGCAGCCGGTGAACGCCATCGTCTACACCGCCGCCGCGCACAGCGCCAACCTGTGGACCGCGGAATCAGCGCAGGGCAAGCTGCTGCACCAGCTGGGCTTTACGCTGGCGGACCTGCCCGCCGGTTTGCAGACCTCAACAAGCCAGGGCAAGCGGCACGATATTATCCAGCTGGGCGGTGAAAACCTGGCAACGGGACTGAACGGCGAAGGGCTGTTCGTGTTTGCCGGCGACCAGAAAGATGTGGATGCGATTTACGCCAACCCGCTGCTGGCGCATCTGCCGTCGGTGAAAAACAAACGGGTTTGGGCATTGGGAACCGAGACGTTCCGCCTGGATTATTACAGCGCGATGCTGGTGTTAGACAGATTGAATACGTTGTTTAAGTAGGCATTTTCCCACCCTCTCCCTGTGGGAGAGGGCCGGGGTGAGGGCATCAGGCCACACCGTCGTTCAACACAACCTCCTGCCTGAACCGCCGCAATTTCACCAACGCCACTAACAAAATCACGCCAACCATCGCTAACGCAAACCCGCTACTGCTCGCCGACGCCGCCGGGGTCATTATCGCCCCCAGCCCGCCGAGGATCGCCGCGCCAATGGCATCGCCCGTGACGTTCTGCGCCGTCCACAGGCCGTTGATGCGCCCGAGCATCCCTTCCGGCGTCTGGGTCTGGATCAGGGTGTACTGCAGCAGCGAACTGATGGCGCTCAGCCAGCCGAAAATCACCAGGCACAACACCCCGAGCGCCCACGCCGGCATCAGGCTAAAGAAGCCGATGGCGATAAACGACGCCAGAGAGGTAAGCAGCATAATCAGCCCCGGACGCGCGCTCTGCGCCAGGTTGCCGCTGGTCAGCGCCCCGCACGCCGCGCCGAGCGGAATGGCCGCGTAGAGAATGCCAATCTCCGAGGCGCTCATCTGCCACTCTCCCGCTAATGCCGGATACAGCACGCGCACTGCGCTCGCCATGGTCAGCAGGCCGCCGAGCAGCGCAATGCCGCCAATCAGCGGGTTGCTGAACAGGAAACGAATCGCGGCCATCAGCGATTTCAGCGGGTGCTCACGCGGCTGCGGCGGAGGCGGCAGCAGCGGCAGGCGCAGCAGCGTCAGCGTGGTGATAAAGGTCCCTGCCGCCGCCAGCCCGTAGTTCCACGCCACGTTGCCGGTCGCCAGCAGCAGGCCGCCCACCATCGGTGAAATCACCGAGCCGAGGCGCACGGTGAGCATAGTGATCGCCCCCGCCTGCATCAGATTTTCTCGCCCGACCAGCGCGGGCGTGGCCGCCAGCAGCGCCGTCACGCCCAGCGAGGCGAAAAAGCCGTCCCACAGCCCCAGGGCATAAATGGCGATCAGCGACGGCTCAGGCAGCATGGCGTTCAGACACAGCCCGATAAAGCCCACGCCGCAGGTGCCGCGCGCCAGCAGGATCAGCGTCTTGCGCTCGTAGCGGTCCGCCAGCACGCCGCCAACCATCAGGCCGATAAACATCGCCCCGCCGGTTAAGGTAACCGATAACCCCACCAGCCAGCTGGAGTGCGTCATGGTCTGGATCTGGACCGGCACGGCCACGCCGAGCAGGCCGAGGGATAAAATGGAGATAAAGCGAGCGATAAACACCGCGCGATAGGCCGGGTGCGTTTTGAGCAGGCTGAGGTTAAGCAGCCAGGATTTTTGATTCATGACAAAGCCTTGAGTGTAATTCTACCCATTCCATGGGCGCACATGCTAACATAGCCAAATAAGATAGATAACGATAATCACTATCATTATCAAATCATGGGTGTTGCTATGTCGTTTTCCTCTTCTTCGGTGCGCGCCATTGCCGTGCCCGTTTTACTGCTGCTCCTGAGCCTTGCGGCTGCACTCAGCCTGCTGGTCGGCGCGAAGCCGCTGCCCGCGTCCGTTATCGTTGATGCGCTCTCCGGCACCTGCCAGAGCGCTGACTGCACTATCGTGCTCGACGCTCGCCTGCCCCGCACCCTTGCCGGGCTGCTGGCCGGTGGCGCACTCGGCCTTGCCGGTGCCCTGATGCAAACCCTCACCCGCAATCCGCTGGCGGACCCCGGCATTCTCGGCGTTAACTCTGGCGCCAGCTTTGCCATCGTGCTCGGAGCGGCGCTGTTTGGGTTTACTTCTCCCTCTGAACAGCTGGCGATGGCTTGCTGCGGCGCGCTGGCCGCCTCGCTGCTAGTGGCGTTTACCGGCAGCCAGGGCGGCGGCCAGCTGAGTCCGGTACGCCTGACGCTGGCGGGCGTGGCGCTCGCGGCGGTGCTGGAAGGCTTATCTAACGGCATCGCCCTGCTCAACCCGGACGTCTACGACCAGCTGCGCTTCTGGCAGGCCGGCTCGCTGGATATCCGCACCCTTGAAACCCTGAAAGTGGTGGCGTTCCCGGTCATTATTGCTGCCGCCGTGGCGCTGTTTTTAAGCCGGGCGCTGAACAGCCTGAGCCTCGGCAGCGACACCGCTACCGCTCTAGGCAACCGCGTGGCGCGCACGCAGCTGATTGGCCTGCTTGCCATCACCGTCCTGTGCGGCAGCGCGACCGCCGTGGTCGGTCCGATTGCCTTTATCGGCCTGATGATGCCGCACATGGCGCGCTGGCTGGTGGGGACGGATCACCGCTGGTCGCTGCCGGTCACGCTGCTGGCGACGCCTGCGCTGCTGCTGTTTGCCGACGTGCTGGGTCGCCTGCTGGTGCCGGGCGAGCTGCGCGTCTCGGTGGTCAGCGCCTTTATCGGCGCGCCGGTGCTGATCTTCCTGGTACGACGTAGACGCGGAGGTGGCGCATGATGGCCCCGTCCCGTCGTTTACTCACCAGCGTCTCGCTGCTAAGTATCCTCATTCTGCTGCTGGCGGTCTGGAGCCTGCGCAGCGGCGCGGTGACGCTCGATTTTTCTCAGGTGCTTAACGCCCTGCTCGGCAGCGCGCCGCGCAATATCACCATGGTTGTCACCGAATGGCGCCTGCCGCGCGTGGCGATGGCGATTCTCGTAGGTGCGGCGCTCGGCGTCAGCGGTGCGATATTCCAGTCGCTGATGCGCAACCCGCTCGGTAGCCCGGACGTGATGGGACTCAACACCGGGGCCTGGAGCGGCGTGCTGGTGGCGATGGTGCTGTTCGGTCAGCACCTAACGGCCATTACCTTTACGGCAATGGCGGGCGGCATTCTGACGTCGCTGGTTATCTGGCTGCTGGCCTGGCGCAACGGCATCGATACCTTCCGGCTGATTATTATCGGTATCGGCGTACGTGCGATGCTAATGGCCTTTAACACCTGGCTTTTACTGCAGGCCTCGCTGGAAACGGCGCTTTCCGCCGGGCTGTGGTACGCAGGTTCGCTTAACGGCCTGACGTGGGGCAAAACCTGGCCCGCCGCGCCGCTGATTGTGCTGATGTTTATCGGCGCGCTGCTGTTGGTTCGCCGCATGCGGCTGCTGGAGATGGGCGACGACAGCGCCTGCGCGCTGGGCGTGAGCGTCGAGCGCTCGCGCCTGATGCTGATGCTGGTCGCCGTACTGCTGACCGCAGCCTCTACGGCGATCGCCGGGCCAATCTCGTTTATCGCCCTCGTGGCACCGCATATCGCGCGACGTCTTAGCGGGACGGCGCGCTGGGGATTAACCCAGGCGGCGCTGTGCGGCGCGCTGCTGCTGCTGGCCGCCGATCTCTGCGCCCAGCAGCTGTTTATGCCTTATCAACTGCCGGTGGGCGTAGTGACCGTCAGCCTTGGCGGGATTTACCTCATCGTCTTGCTCGTTCAGGAGTCACGCAAGAAATGACAGATACAACCACCCGCTTGCGCGGCGAACATCTCACCCTCGGCTACGGCAAAAAAATCATTGCCCGAGACTTAACCGTTGCCATTCCGGACGGCCACTTCACGGCAATTATCGGCCCGAACGGCTGCGGCAAATCGACCCTACTGCGCACGCTGAGCCGCCTGATGACGCCAGTGGAGGGCTTCGTATTCCTCGACGGGGAGCAGATCCAGCGCTTCGCCAGCAAAGAGGTGGCACGCCGCATCGGGCTGCTGGCCCAAAACGCCACTACGCCGGGGGACATCACGGTGCAGGAGCTGGTCTCGCGCGGGCGCTACCCGCACCAGCCGCTGTTTACCCGCTGGCGCAAAGAAGATGACGAGGCGGTGAACCGCGCGATGCAGGCGACGGGGATCGCCGATCTCGCCCGGCAGAGCGTGGACACCCTCTCCGGCGGCCAGCGTCAACGGGCGTGGATTGCGATGGTGCTGGCGCAGGAGACGTCGATCATGCTGCTGGACGAGCCGACAACGTGGCTGGACATCAGCCATCAGATTGACCTGCTGGAGCTGCTGAGCGAGCTGAACCGCACGCAGGGGTACACCCTGGCGGCTGTGCTGCACGATTTAAACCAGGCATGCCGCTACGCCACGCACCTGATTGCCTTGCGGGACGGTGAGATTGTGGCCCAGGGTGCGCCGAAAGAGATTGTCACGCCGGAGCTTATAGAGCGGATCTACGGCATGCGCTGCATGATAATCGACGATCCGGTGGCGGGTACGCCGCTGGTGGTGCCGTTAGGTCGGCGCTAATAGCCGTGTGGCGGCTACGCCTTACCCGGCCTACATTTAGCTCCCGTAGGCCCGGTAAGCGCAGCGCCACCGGGCATTTGCACTATCCTAAAATTTCCTTCAACACCGGCCCAATCTTTTCAAACGCCTGCGGTGAAATGATATCCACGTGGGCGCAGTCCTGGCTGTTCACCTCAAGTTCCGCCACCCACGGCGCCCATGCGGCCTGCGGATCCATCGTGCGCGTGCGCTCGGCAACAAACAGCGTCGCTTTACCCTCGAAGCGCGCGCTGTGCGCTGTGGTGAGCAGCCGCACCGCATCGGCGTAGTTGCCCTCAATGGCGGTAAACAGCTCGCTGGAGCCCTGTTCCTGCTGGGCGGCGATAAACGCCTGACGCTCGCGTTCGATCTCCGCCAGCACCGCCGGGTCGAGACCGTTAACCTCTTTTTCCGCCCAGTTCTGGGTTTCCGGCGGCCAGGTATCCAGCAGGCCGAGGAACGACACCTCTTCACCCTGCTCGCGCAGACGAGCTGCAATGCCCTGCGCCAGCGTGCCGCCGAGGGAATAACCGAACAGGTAATACGGCCCCTGCGGCTGCTGCTTGCGCAACGTGTTCAGATGATGGTCGATCACCCCATCGAGATCCGCGCACTGCTGCATCGGGCCGTCCGGGCGCGGCGACTGAATGCCGACGATTGACCAGCGTGGGCTGAGATAGCGCGCCAGGACGCTAAACTGCCAGGCGAAGCCGGACGCCGGATGGAAGCAGAACAGCGTCGGGCCGTCGCTCTCACGCAGCGGCAGAAGCGTTTCAAACCCCAGACGCTGCGCCTGCTCGTCGCTCATCGCCGAATCCAACAGCGCGCTAAGCTTGCTCACCGTGGAGGCAACCATAATTTGCCCCGGCGTCACCTTACGGTTGAACGTGCGGCTAAGCTGCGCCGCCAGACGCATGGCCAGCAGCGAGTGGCCGCCGAGGGCAAAGAAATCCGCCTCGATGTCATTGATCTCGCAGCCCAGCAGCGCGGTAAAAGCCTGCGCGACGGCGATTTCGGTTTCGCTTTCCGGCGCCCGCCCTGAGGTATTGCGGGTCAGTTCCGGCAGCGGCAGCGCCTTGCGGTCAAGCTTGCCGTTGGCGCTCAGCGGCAGCGCGCTGATTTGCAGCAGCACAACCGGCACCATATGCGGCGGCAACTGGGCTTTGAGTGATTCCAGCAGCGCGTCGCGATCCAGCGGTATACCGGATCCAGAAACCACGTACCCCACCAGCTGACGGGCATCGCCACCCGTTGCAGCCGCCTGGTTGAAGACGCAGGCGTGCGCCACAGCCTGGGCCACGTCCGGCAGCGACAGCATCGCCCGGTCGATTTCGCCCAGCTCAATGCGCTGACCGCGAATTTTTAGCTGATCGTCGCTGCGGCCGAGATATTCCACCGCGCCGTTATCCAGCCAGCGGGCAACGTCGCCGGTGCGGTACATGCGCTCGCCGGGAGCGAACGGGTCAGCAATAAAGCGGCTGGCGGTGAGGTCCGGACGGCCCAGATATCCCTGCGCCAGTTGAATGCCGGTGAGGTAGAGATCGCCCGCCACGCCGAACGGCACCGGGCGCATCATGGCATCCAGAATGCGCAGGCCCGTGTTCCACACCGGGAAGCCGATCGGCACGCTGTTGCCTGCAACTGCCGCCAGCTCAGGGCCATACGCCGGATACCAGCTGACGTCTACCGCCGCTTCCGTCGGGCCATAGAGGTTGTGCAGCGGCACGTGGGTCAGCTGTTCCCACTCGCGGCACAGTTCCGTCGGCAGCGCTTCGCCGCTGCAGAACACCTGCTTAAGCGTTTTGCAGCAGTCGACGTTTTCCGGCGTCAGTGAGGCAACAAACGCCGCCAGCATCGACGGTACGAAGTGGGTGGTGGTCACGCCGTAGTGGGCGAAGAAGCTCTGCATCGCCTGCGGATCGCGGTGCGCGTCCGGCTCGGCCATCACCAGCTTCGCCCCGGCGATAAACGGCCACCAGAACTCCCACACCGACACGTCAAAGCTGCACGGCGTTTTCTGCGCCACCACGTCGTTCGCGTTCAGAGGGTAGCGATCCTGCATCCACTTCAGGCGGTTGACGATAGCGGTATGGCCGACCATGACCCCTTTTGGACGCCCGGTCGAGCCGGAGGTAAAGATGATGTACGCCGTCTGCTCCGGCTTCGCCAGCCGCAGCGGCTCAGCACCCGCGGTCGGTAATAGCGTGTTGTAACTAAACGTCTCGACGGAAAGATCGCTAAAGCGCGAAAGCTGTTCGTCAGTGGTAATAAGCAGGGACGGCTTCGCATCCTCCAGCATCATCCGCAGGCGATCGTCCGGGTAGCCGGTGTCGAGCGGCAGCCACGCGGCGCCCGCCTCCACAATGCCGTGCAGTGCTAACGTCAGGAATACCGAGCGCGGCAGGGCCACCGCCACGCTGTCGCCCGGCTTCACGCCGCGCGCGCGCAGCAGGTTTGCCAGCGCGATGACCTGCTCGCGCATCTGGCGATAGTTCAGCTCATTATGCGCATCCGCCAGCGCCAGGGCGTCCGGCGTTTTGCTCGCCTGTTCCGCCACCAGATCCGCGAGCGTAGTGGACGGCAGCGCCAGTCCGGTATCGTTGATGCGCGCCAGTTGGGCATATTCTTGTTCTGAAACGGTTTCCACCTCGCCGCAGCGCAGGTCCGGGTTGGCTGCAAATTGCCTCAGCATCGCGTTCAGGCGCGCGACGTGACGCGTCAGCGTCGCCTCGTCGTAGCGCTGTTTATTGGCGAGGATCTCAATGCCCAACCCGCCCCGCTCGTCCGGGAACAGCGCCAGTTCCAGATCGTTCACCGGGCCGGTCGCCAGCGTGTGGGTGATGGCCTCCACACCGTCGATATCAAGCTGATAATCAAACACCTTAACGTTCAGCACGGGACCAAACAGCGCTTCATCACCCGCCGCTTTCCCGCTGTCTCGCACGATCTGCTCGGCGTCGTAGCGCTGGTGGCGGCGCATTTTTTTCAGCTGGTTCGCCAGGCGCAGCGCCAGCGCGGGCAGGCTCTCCTGCGCATTGATATTGACCGCCAGCGGCAGGACGTTAAGCACCGGGCCGGTCGCGGTCAGCGCGGCAGACCCCATGCGGCGCATAAAGATAAACCCGGCAGCGTAGTCCAGGCGTCCGGTAAGACGGCCCAGCCACAGCGCCACCAGCGCAAGCGCCAGTTCAGTACGCTGCGTCTGCCCTGCCGCCTGCGCAAGCTGGCTAAAGGCGCGACCGTCGGCGTCAACCTTCAGGCGAAGAATATCGCTCGTGGCGGCGCGTCCAGGCAGCGGCGCGGAAGAGAGCGAGACCGGAGAAGGCAGCTGTTTACGCTGCTCGGCCCAGAAGGCGCCGTCGCGCCGGTACGCCTCGCTCTCGCGATAGCGCTGGTACTCGCCCACTACCTCTTCAAAAGGCGTAAACGGGGATTCAGGCGTGGTTTCGCCCTTTTTCCACGCGGCATAAATTGCGGCGATCTGGCGGGTAATGGCCGGGAAGCTGAAGCCATCCACTACCAGATGATGATAGCGCTGATACCAGTACCAGTGGTTTTCACCGACCTGAATCAGCTGGTGAAACGCCAGCGGCTGGCCGCTGTCGACGCGCAGGTTCTGTTTAAGATCGGATTCCATCAGCGCCACGGCGGCGGCGTGGGAATCAACGCGAACAACGGGCGGTTCCGGCAGAATGAAGGTGTCATCCACCCACTGCCACACCTCACCGTTTTCTTCCGCAAAGCGCATGCGCAGGGTATCGGCCTGCATCATGCCTGCGGCAATGGCTTTTGCCAGCAGTGGCGCATCAATATCGCCTTTCAGCTCGGTGTAGTGCGCCACGCTCCAGGCGTTTGGCAGCGTGGACAGCTGTTCCGCCATCCAGATACCCGGCTGGGCAGCGACGAGAGGAAGACGGTTCATGCGTTCTCTCCCGCAAAGTGAGACGGCTCAAGCGTTTGCCAGTATTCCGCCAGCCACTGCTGGCACGCCTCCTGAGACTGTGCTTCGCACACCACGCGCCATCCTGCCGGCAGTTCGCACTGCTGCGGCCACAGGCTGTACTGCCCCTGGTCATTTTGCAAAATGGCGAACTGTCCCTGCGGATTATCGAAAGGATTGCTGAATTCCATACAGACTCCGTTAGTGAATAAGCGGCTGCCAGAGGGTCATCAGCCCCTGCGTCAGCCCACCGCGCCAGCAAAGCGCATCGTGTCCGCCGTCAACCTGACGCCAGATAACCGGTTGGTGCGTGTGCAGTTCGGCGTAAATCGCCTGATTCGCGCGGAAGATGAGCGGCTCGTTGCGCCCGGCTTCAAGAATGATGCGTAGCCCGCGAGGGGATATTTCACCGGCTTTAAGTTGTTCGATTAACAGCCCGTCCTGCTGCCCGCCGCGGTGCGGCCACCAGTAGGAGCCGGACTGGCTGAGCACGCAACCAAAACGCTGCGGCCAGTTGAGGCCTGCATAAAGAGACGCGAGCCCGCCAAAGCTTTGCCCTGCGACCACCGTACGGTCGGCGCGGTCGCTGAACGGCGCGCTTTTTTGGACAAGGGGGAGAAGTTCTTCCTGCACCGCCAGCCAGAAATCGGGATTGCACGGCAGCTCGCGGTTGCGATGCTGCATGTCGATAACATCGATTAAGACGTAGACCGCAGGCGGTAATTTGCGCTCGGCGGTGAGAGACGCCAGCGCAGGCCAGACCGGCATGCTTTCGGCCCAGAACTGCCCGTCGAGCAGCACCGCCAGCGGACGTTCCGGGTTGTCGCCCCCGGAGGTGAAAATCCAGATGCGGCGGCGATTTTTCAGGCGCGCGCTTTCCCACTCAATGCAAATCGGAGGTTGATACGGCGTATCGGGATGATTCCAGCCCGGCTGAACCGGCGCGTCCGGCAGCTCCAGCGCGGAGACGGCATGGCCGCGCCCGCCGCGCCAGCTCTGCGGATTCAGCGGGTCTGAAACCGCGTGCGGCAGCAGCTTGCGCCAGCCCTCGCGCAGCGCCATGCGTTCCGGCTGCTCGCCTTCAAACACGACGCTGGCAAAATCGTTTTCATTAACAGAGGGGATAAAGCAGTAGCTTCCGCGCCACTCGGGGCTGAACTCACCCTGCCACTGCCAGACGTCGGTATCGGGAATGCGTTTGAGGGACTGCGGACGGGCATTTTGGTGATGATCGGTCACGCCGGTGACGTAGAGCCAGACGCGTTTGATCGGTGACGTTGTTTGCGTTCCTGCCGGGTCACGCCACCAGAACGTGACGCGATATTTTCCCTTTTCCGGCTTCCATTCAGGCCCGTTTTTAGACTCCCACCACGCCTCACTTCCCGTTGTTAACGCCGTCACCCTTATAACCTCATGTTTAACAGTCTTTTTTGTTTCAGAGCAAATTTTATTGATAATATTATTGATAACTATTTGCATTTGCAATAGCGTAGTGCCCGCGCTGTGGGAAGCGCTCATAAAACAACCACAAAAGCAGGACGTACAATGAATAAGAAGATTCACTCTCTGGCCTTGCTGGTCAATTTAGGGATTTACGGCGTCGCGCTGCCCGCTCTGGCAGACGACAACACCGCCTCTGCGCAGCACGAAGACACGATGGTGATCACCGCCGCCGAGCAGAATCTGCAGGCGCCGGGGGTATCGACCATCACCGCCGATGAGATACGTAAAAACCCGCCCGCGCGGGACGTGGCGGAAATCATCCGCACCATGCCGGGCGTTAACCTGACCGGTAACTCCACCAGCGGCCAGCGCGGGAATAACCGTCAGATTGATATCCGCGGCATGGGGCCAGAAAACACCCTGATCCTGATCGACGGCAAGCCGGTGACCAGCCGTAACTCCATCCGTCTGGGCTGGCGCGGCGAGCGCGACACCCGCGGCGATACCGGCTGGGTGCCGCCGGAGATGATCGAGCGCATCGAAGTGATCCGCGGTCCGGCCGCCGCGCGCTATGGCAACGGCGCGGCAGGCGGCGTGGTGAACATCATCACCAAAAAATTCGACGACCAGTGGCACGGCTCCTGGAACACCTACCTGAATGCGCCTGAGCACAAGGATGAAGGTTCCACCAAACGCACCAACTTCAGCCTGAGCGGCCCGCTGGGCGGCGACTTCAGCTTCCGCATGTTCGGTAATCTGGACAAAACCCAGGCCGACGCGTGGGACATCAACCAGGGTCACCAGTCTGACCGAACCGGTGCCTACGCCGACACGCTGCCCGCGGGCCGTGAAGGGGTGGAAAATAAAGACATCAACGGCGTGGTGCGCTGGGACTTTGCGCCGATGCAGTCCCTGGAATTTGAGGCGGGCTACAGCCGTCAGAATAACCTCTACGCCGGTGATACCCAGAACACCAACAACGACAACAGCTCCAGCGGCCTGGTGAAGAAGAACTACGGCAAAGAGACCAACCGTATCTATCGCCAGAACTTCGCGGTGACCTGGAACGGCGGCTGGGATAACGGCATCACGACCAGCAACTGGGCGCAGTACGAGCACACCCGCAACTCCCGTCTGGGCGAAGGGCTGGCGGGCGGTCTGGAAGGGCTGTTCAACAGCAATAAATTTACCGACACCGACCTGGCCGACGTGATGCTGCACAGTGAAATCAACCTGCCGATTGATTTCCTCGTTAACCAGAACCTGACGCTGGGCACCGAGTGGAACCAGCAGCGTATGAAGGACTCCACCTCCTTCACGCAAACCCAGCAGGGCGGCATCATTCCGGGCATGAGCAACGACCGCAGCCCGTACACCTCGGCAGAGATTTTCTCGCTGTTCGCCGAGAACAACATGGAGCTGACCGACAGCACCATGCTGACCCCTGCCCTGCGCTTCGACCATCACACCATCGTCGGCAACAACTGGAGCCCGTCACTTAACCTGTCGCAGGGTCTGGGGGATGACTTCACGCTGAAGATGGGGATCGCCCGCGCCTACAAAGCGCCGAGCCTGTACCAGACCAACCCGAACTACCTGCTCTACAGCAAAGGTCAGGGCTGCTACGCCAGCTCCGACGGCGTGGGCTGCTACATGATGGGTAACGACGACCTGAAGGCCGAAACCAGCATCAACAAAGAGATTGGTCTGGAGTGGAAGCGCGACGGCTGGCTGGCGGGCGTGACCTGGTTCCGTAACGACTACCGCGACAAGATCGAAGCGGGCTACGCGCCGATCGGTCACACCTCGTCCGGTAAAGTGAAGACGGATATCTACCAGTGGGAAAACGTACCGAAGGCGGTCGTCGAGGGGCTGGAAGGCTCCCTGAACGTACCGGTCAGCGACACCATTAACTGGACCAACAATATTACATACATGCTGCAGAGCAAGAACAAGGAGACCGGCGATCGTCTGTCGATTATTCCAGAGTACACGCTGAACTCGACCCTGAGCTGGCAGGTGCATCAGGACGTGTCGCTCCAGTCGACCTTTACCTGGTACGGCAAGCAGCAGCCGAAGAAGTACAACTACAAAGGTCAGCCTGTGACAGGGTCTGAGAAAGACGAAGTCAGTCCGTACAGCATCGTTGGTCTGAGCGCGACCTGGGACATGACCAAAAACGTCAGCCTGACCGGCGGCGTGGATAACGTCTTCGACAAGCGCCAGTGGCGTGCGGGGAATGCCCAGACGACCGGGAACGCCACCACCGGCGCGTATATGTACGGCGCGGGGGCTTATACCTATAATGAGCCAGGCCGCACGTGGTATATGAGCGTAAATACGCGATTCTGATAAAGGCAACAACGCCTCCCTCTCCCTGTGGGAGAGGGCTGGGTGAGGGCATCAGGCCGCACTATTTATTGATAGAGGGGAAACCATGCACACCACCCACCGCACGTTCATTCTCGCCGGCCATACCGTACACCACGTCACCTTCGACCCAACCACCTTCACCGACGCCGATCTTCTCTGGCTCCCCCATCACGCAGAGCTTTCAAAAGCCGGACGCAAACGCAAAGCCGAGCATCTGGCAGGCCGCATTGCCGCCGCACATGCCTTACCTGAGCACACCGTCCCCGGCATCGGCCCCAGCGGTGAACCGCTCTGGCCGGAAGGCGTCTCAGGGAGCATCACCCACAGCGGCACGCAGGCGATTGCGGTTGCCGTGCGTTATCCAGACGCGCTTGTGGGTATTGATTGCGAAGCCATTCTTCCTGACCGTGAAGCCCGAGAAATCCAGGACGGCATCATTAATGCACAGGAAGCGATGTGCCTGACGCGCTCGGGCTACCCCTTTGCGCTGGCGTTGACGCTTGCATTCAGCGCCAAAGAAAGTTTGTTTAAGGCGTTCTTTCCGCAGGTGAAGACTTTTATGGGGTTTGAGTGGGCGAGAGTCACAGAGTTAACGGAAAAAACAATCACGCTGGCGCTTTCGCACCCGGCTGGAGACTATCCTGAGGGTAAACGCTTCACCCTCATCTGGCAGAATAATGATACGAGCGTGTGGACACTGCTAAAAGCCTGATGGCGCAACGCTTATCAGGCCTACAGTAAAGCGGTTTGTAGGCCGGGTAAGCGCAGTGCCACCCGGCATGAGGACAGCGGCGATGCCTTTATACGTTCTTCAGATCAAGGCTCAAACATCCGGGAACATCACGCTATTACCCGGCGCTTCCCTGTGGAGATGGATAAAGTTCAGGTGCCGTTCATACTGGTCCAGAATATCCATAATCACCTGCTCCTTGCTGTAGTCCATCAAATCATTCCCCTGGCTTCCTTCCAGCAGGAAGGTCTCAAGCCGGTAGTAGGTCGACTTCCCGCTGCGCGCCCGGTAGGTAAAACCAGGAACCGAGTACTGCTGCGGCCAGATCTGATAGACAAAGTTCTGCTCGTCGCCCATGTGCACCAGCAGATCCAGGTGCCCCAGGGTCTCGCCCTCCTCCGGCGGCAGATTTTTGAGCTCCACGTAGGCGCCACGCAGCTTCAGCTCCTGCGCCACCTCTTCCATAGCAGGGAAGCAGACGGTCTCCATCATCTGTTTGGTGTAGCGCGTGCCCGGGTAATTCATCAGGCGCGACAGGCGTTTCTTCCAGCTCAGCCTGTCCTGCGCCCCCATCGGACGCGGCGCGGTGTCGCGGCTGGCGCTGACGCGGCGGTAGTCTTCCACCTTGAGCGATTTATACAGCCCGGCCATCACAAAGAAGATAACGAAGCTGAACGGCAGCCCCATGATCACCGTGGTGTTCTGCAGCGCCGAGATGCCGTTGGTCATCAGCATGCCGAGCGTCAGCAGGCCGATGGCGACGGACCAGAAGATGCGCAGCCAGTTCGGCGCGTCGCTGTTAATATCCTTCAGCTTCGAGGTGAAGTTGCCCAGCACCAGCGCGCCGGAATCGGCCGAGGTGACGTAAAACAGCAGGCCGGTGATGGTCGCCACGGAGGCGCTAAAGGTGAACGCCGGATACTGTGCCAGCAGGCTATAGAAGCCGCGCTCCGGGTGCGCCATCGCTTCCTGCGCGAAGGTCGCATTGCCGTGGATAATTTCGTGCAGCGCGCTGTTGCCGAAAATCGACAGCCACAGCAGGGTAAAGGTGAACGGGATAATCAGCGTACCCATTACGAACTGACGAATGGTGCGGCCACGCGAAATGCGCGCGAGGAACAGGCCAACAAACGGCGACCACGCGACCCACCACGCCCAGAAGAACAGCGTCCAGTTGTTCATCCACTCTACCGGGCGGTCGAAGGCGAAGCTGTTCAGCGTCATGCCCATAAAGCGGTTCACGTAGTCGCCCACGTTCAGCACTAAGGCATTGAGCAGGAACGAGGTATCACCCATAAACAGCACGAACAGGATCAGGCCCAGCGCCAGCGCCACGTTCAGCTCGGAGAGCACGCGGATGCCCTTATCGACGCCCGACGTCACCGAAATGGTGGCGATAATGACGGAGAGCGCAATCAGCGCCGCTTTCGCCGCCATCGAGTCCGGAATATCAAACAGCACGCTCAGCCCGTAGTTGAGCTGCACCACGCCGATCCCGAGCGTTGTCGCGATGCCGAAGATGGTGCCGATCACTGCCGCAATGTCGACGCTGTGGCCAATCGGGCCGTTAATCTTTTTACCGAAGATCGGGTAGAGCGCAGAGCGAATGGTGAGGGGTAAATTATAACGATAGCTAAAGTATCCGAGCGCCATGCCCATCAGGGCGTACATCGACCAGCCCGTCAGTCCGTAGTGGAACAGCGTCCAGACCATCGCCTGGCGCGCGGCCTCCATCGTCTGTCCTGCCCCTTCCGGCGGCTGCATATACTGCGTGACCGGTTCCGCCACGGAGAAGAACATCAGGTCGATGCCGATGCCTGCGGCAAACAGCATCGCGGCCCAGCTCAGCAGGCTGAACTCGGGCTTGGACTGCTCAGGCCCGAGCTTTACCGAACCAAAGCGCGAGCAGGCAATGCAGACCACGAAGACAATATAGAGCGTCGCCGCCAGCAGGTAGTACCAGCCGAAGGTCTTCGACACCCAGTTCAGGGTGCGCCCAATCCACTCGGCAGAAAAATCACGAAAGAAGATCGTCGTCAGGGAAAACAACAAAATCAGCCCGGCGGAAGTATAAAAAACGACCGGGTTGATTTTGTCTTTTTCTCTGTCCTGTGAAAGGTCTGTCATCCAGTATCCTCACTGTTTTTGTAACTATTAAAATCCAAATCCGCAACAATTAAGACACATTTTATATTGAACGTCCAATCAAAAACCGCTTTAATGTATAACCAACGCTGATGAATGGAGTGGCAACAATGCCCAAAGTGGGGATGCAGCCGATCCGGCGCAGGCAGCTTATCGACGCCACGCTGGAAGCAATAAATGAAGTGGGAATGCATGACGCGACGATCGCGCAGATCGCCCGTCGGGCGGGCGTTTCCACGGGGATCATCAGTCACTACTTCAAAGACAAAAACGGTCTGCTGGAAGCGACCATGCGCGACATCACCGGCCAGCTGCGCGACGCGGTATTAAGCCGCCTGCACGCCCTGCCGAACGGCAGCGCGGAGCAGCGTCTGCAGGCGATTGTCGGCGGCAATTTTGATGAAACCCAGACCAGCGGCGCGGCAATGAAGGCCTGGCTGGCCTTCTGGGCGAGCAGCATGCACCAGCCGATGCTCTACCGCCTGCAGCAGGTGAGCAGCCGCCGCCTGCTGTCGAACCTGGTGTACGAGTTCCGCCGCGAACTGCCGCGCGAACAGGCCCAGGAGGCGGGCTACGGGCTGGCGGCGCTGATCGACGGGCTGTGGCTGCGCGCCGCGCTGAGTGGCAAACCGCTGGATAAGACCCAGGCCCAGTCACTGACCAGCCACTTTATCAGCCAGCATTTACCGACCGAATAACCGAGGAGAATTTATGTCCCGAATGGCAGAACAGCAGCTTTATATCAATGGTGGTTATACATCCGCCACCAGCGGTCGCACCTTCGAGACCATTAACCCGGCCAACGGTGAAGTCCTGGCAAGCGTACAGGCCGCCGGGCGCGAGGACGTCGATCGCGCCGTAGAAAGCGCAACGCGCGGGCAAAAAGTCTGGGCGGCGATGACCGCCATGGAGCGCTCGCGCATCCTGCGTCGCGCCGTCGACATCCTGCGCGAGCGTAACGACGAGCTGGCAAAGCTGGAAACCCTCGACACCGGTAAAGCGTATTCCGAAACTTCCACCGTCGACATCGTCACCGGCGCGGACGTGCTGGAGTACTACGCCGGGCTGATCCCGGCGCTGGAAGGCAGCCAGATCCCGCTGCGTGAGACCTCGTTTGTCT
>NZ_CDRQYH010000008.1:0-91581 GCF_977039595.1 Enterobacter sp. | reverse complement strand
GCCAGAACGGATTCGCCACCGAAACGCTTAACGCCCAGGCGTTTAGCTTCTGAATCGCGACCGTTACGTGTGGAGCCGCCAGCCTTTTTATGTGCCATTTAAATCTCTCCTCAGGTCTTAGGCGCTGATGCCAGTAATTTTCACATCAGTGAACCACTGACGGTGGCCCTGCTGCTTACGGTAGTGCTTACGACGACGAAACTTAACGATTTTAACTTTCTCGCCACGACCGTGTGCAACAACTTCAGCTTTGATAACGCCGCCATCAACGAAAGGAACGCCGATTTTGACTTCTTCACCGTTTGCGATCATCAGAACTTCAGCGAACTCAACAGATTCGCCAGTTGCGATGTCCAGCTTTTCCAGGCGAACGGTCTGACCTTCGCTTACTCGGTGTTGTTTACCACCACTTTGGAAAACCGCGTACATATAAACTCCGCTTCCGCGCACGTCCTCGTATGAATCAGAGTGCGCTATAAATATTCACAATAGGGCGCGAATATTACGCAAAACGCGAGCCTTTGACAAGTGCTACCGTCAATACATGAAGAAAAAAAACACAACACGTACGGTAACGTTTATCTGAGCCGTTTTTTCAGTACAATCAGCACTACTATTGATAAACCGAAACCCTTCGTTACCCCATTGAAGATGGGATCAACAGGATAAAAAGCCCGGCTTTTGCGATGAATTTAGAAAAAATCAACGAGTTAACCGCGCAAGATATGGCGGGTGTGAATGCAGCAATCCTGGAGCAACTCAACTCTGACGTTCAACTGATCAATCAGTTGGGTTATTACATCGTCAGCGGCGGCGGTAAACGCATTCGTCCGATGATTGCCATTCTGGCTGCCAGAGCCGTTGGCTATCAGGGAAATGCCCACATCACTATCGCAGCGCTCATCGAATTTATCCACACGGCGACGCTTCTGCATGACGATGTGGTGGATGAATCGGATATGCGTCGTGGCAAAGCCACGGCAAACGCCGCTTTCGGGAACGCAGCCAGCGTCCTGGTGGGAGATTTTATTTATACCCGCGCCTTCCAGATGATGACCAGTCTGGGCTCCCTTAAAGTGCTGGAAGTAATGTCCGAAGCCGTAAACGTCATTGCTGAAGGCGAAGTGCTGCAGCTGATGAACGTGAACGATCCTGACATCACCGAAGAAAACTACATGCGCGTCATCTACAGCAAAACCGCGCGCCTGTTTGAAGCGGCGGCCCAGTGTTCCGGCATTCTGGCTGACTGTACCGAAGCACAGGAAAAGGGCCTGCAGGACTATGGCCGCTATCTGGGTACGGCATTCCAGCTGATCGATGATTTACTGGACTACAGTGCGGACGGCGAGACGCTCGGCAAAAACGTGGGCGATGACCTGAACGAAGGCAAACCGACCCTGCCGCTGCTTCATGCTATGCGGAACGGAACAGCCGACCAGGCGAAAATGATCCGCGAAGCGATTGAGCAGGGAAATGGTCGCCATCTTCTGGAACCTGTACTGGAAACCATGGCTATCTGCGGATCGCTGGAATGGACGCGTCAGCGTGCGGAAGAAGAAGCCGACAAAGCCATCGAAGCGCTTCAGGTTATTCCAGACAGTCCGTGGCGCGAGGCACTGATTGGTCTTGCCCACATCGCCGTCCAGCGCGACCGTTAATCCCCTTGTATCTCCCCGCAGCGATAGCGGGGAGTTCCTGTACACGCCTGTAAATTCCGTGTTCATGTAAATTCATCGGTTTAGAGACCGCATGAATAAAGCCGTGTCTTATTCTGAATATCCCATCAAGTAACGCGAACTTTTTAGAACAAGAAGTTGAAATGGGTATAGTAAACCCCGTCGTTTCAGAAGAAACGGCGTAGGTGAATCCGAACTTAAGGACAGCGTTATGGATACGAAATTTATCGACTGGCACACGGCTGATATTATTGCCGCACTGCGCAAAAAAGGCACTTCACTGGCAGCAGAGTCCCGCCGCCATGGACTGAGTTCTTCAACTCTGGCAAACGCCCTCACCCGCCCCTGGCCCAAAGGAGAATTAATTATCGCAACGGCGCTGGATACGCATCCGTGGGTGATTTGGCCTTCACGCTACCACGATCCCATTACCCATGAATTTATCGACAGATCGCGCATGATTCGCCAGAGAAGAGTAAAAAGAGAACCGCAGGAATAACGCATTTTTTGACAGGAACAGCAACCCCCCGGTCATTTCTGGCAGGGGGCTGCCGGAACGATTACTCGCCCTTCACACGCTCGATGTTGGCACCCAGCGCGCGCAGTTTATCTTCGATACGCTCATAGCCACGATCGATGTGATAGATACGATCCACAATCGTTGTACCTTCCGCGATACAACCCGCCAGCACCAGGCTTGCAGACGCACGCAGATCGGTTGCCATCACCTGAGCGCCGGACAGCGTCTCAACGCCATGGCAAATCACGGTATTACTTTCGATCTCAGCACGTGCACCCATACGGATCAGCTCCGGTACGTGCATAAAGCGGTTCTCGAAAATGGTTTCTGTGATGAAGCCAGTACCCTCGGCGACCAGGTTCAGCAGGGTGAACTGCGCCTGCATGTCAGTTGGGAACGCCGGGTGTGGCGCCGTACGCACATTGACTGCTTTTGGACGCTGGCCATGCATATCGAGGCTGATCCAGTCTTCACCGACTTCAATATCCGCACCCGCATCGCGCAATTTCGCCAGCACCGCATCCAGGGTATCTGGCTGCGCGTTGCGACAAACAATCTTACCGCCAGAAATCGCCGCTGCGACCAGGAATGTACCGGTTTCGATACGGTCCGGCAGAACGCGATAGACACCACCGCCCAGACGCTCAACGCCTTCGATGGTGATACGGTCGGTACCCTGGCCGGAGATCTTCGCACCCAGCGCCACGAGGAAGTTGGCGGTATCCACAATCTCCGGTTCACGCGCGGCGTTTTCGATGATGGTGGTGCCTTCTGCCAGCGTCGCCGCAGACATAATGGTGACCGTTGCGCCCACGCTCACTTTGTCCATGACAATGTGCGCGCCTTTCAGACGACCATTAACGGACGCTTTAACGTAACCTTCTTCCAGCTTGATCTCTGCGCCTAGTTTTTCCAGACCAAAGATGTGCAGGTCAACCGGACGCGCACCGATGGCGCAACCGCCCGGCAGAGAAACCTGACCCTGACCAAAACGCGCCACCAGCGGGCCAAGCGCCCAGATGGATGCACGCATAGTTTTCACCAGATCGTAAGGTGCTGAGAAGTTGTTCACCTTGCTGGCGTCGATCCAGACGGAACCGTTACGCTCAACTTTCGTGCCCAGCTGGGTGAGCAGCTTCATGGTGGTGTCGATATCTTTCAGCTTCGGTACGTTCTGAATTTCTACCGGCTCTTCAGCCAGCAGCGCAGCAAAGAGGATTGGCAGCGCAGCGTTTTTCGCGCCAGAAATTGTGACTTCGCCCTGGAGACGCGTTGGCCCCTGTACACGAAATTTATCCATTGTGTGCTCTCTTATAAATTCAACCGTGCTGCGGGCCTGTCGCCCTCAGCTCAAAAACCGTTTAGTTTGCGATCGCGTGCCCACTCTTGCGGGGTGAACGCTTTAATCGACAGGGCGTGGATGCGGTTATCCGCAATATATTCCATCAGCGGCGCGTACACAGCCTGCTGTTTCTTCACGCGGCTCATACCGTCGAACATCTCACCCACAGCAATAACCTGGAAGTGACTGCCATCGCCAGTGACGTGGGCTTCCTGAAGGGAGAGTGCATTCATCAGCACTGTCTGGATTTCATGATTTTCCATGGGTTCTTAATCATCTGATAGTGAAAACAAGCCCAACATCTTAGAGCAAAGTGGCGTTGTCTTAAACAAGCAAAAAGCCCTGACGATGAAACTGTCAGGGCTTTCGGAAGTAACGCACTGAAAATATTAACGAGGCAATACGTCCTGAGGAAGATTGTAGAGCTGAGCAAGGGTCACGACATTCTCGCTCGCGCCGCGAAGCGTGACGCTAGCCCCCTGCTTTTTCCCTACAGCAATCAGATGGGCAAGCAGCGCAACCCCGGCCGTATCCACCCGCGTGACCTCGGTTAAGTCGATAAGCGTCACGCCCTGCATCACTTCATGGCGTTTGTCCCACAGTGGGTTCAGCAGATCCTGATCCAGTTCACCGGACAGCTTTAACGTCTCGCCTTCACGCGACCAGCTGAGTTGCTGTGACATTACTTCTTCTCGTCCAGCGTGATTTTCTGACGAGCAATGGACTGCAGCTGAGCGGTCAGGCCATCAATGCCTTTGGTGCGCAGCAGATCGCTCCATTCGTTCTGTTTGGTGGTGATCATGCTTACGCCTTCGGCGATCATGTCATACGCCTGCCAGTGACCTGTCTGGCTGTTTTTTCGCCACTGGAAATCCAGACGAACCGGCGGACGGCCGTTAGGATCGTTGATCGTCACACGGATAGGGACGATGGTCGCATCGCCCAGCGGCTGCTCGGGCGCAATCTGATAGGTCTGACCGTGGTACATCGCCAGCGCCTGGCCATAAGCCTGTTTTAGGTATTCACGGAACGCGGCAAAGTAGGCCTCACGCTGCGCAGGAGTCGCGTCTTTGTAATAGCGGCCCAGCACCAGCGCACCCGCATATTTGATCTGCACGTACGGCAGCAGCTCCTGGTCAACCACGTCACGCAGGTAATCAGGATTAGAACGAATCTTAGGCTGTTCGTTTTTAAGACGGTCGAATGTCTTCTTCGCCGCTTCGTCCATCAGTTTGTACGGGTTACTCTGATCCGCAGCGTGGGCGGCGGTAAGAGGGGCGATGACCAGCATGGCAACCATTAACAGTCGTTTAAACATGAATGACTTCTCCTGATATTAATTCGCAGCACCTGGGGTCGGCGCGGCATTGGTATGGTCTTCGCTCTGCGCAGGGGCAGCGTCAGATTTTTTCTCATCTCCTTTACTGTTGTAAAGGAACTGACCAATCATATCCTCCAGCACCATCGCGGATTTCGTATCCTGAATGACGCTACCGTCTTTAAGGATAGTCGTTCCCAGCTCGGGATCTTCAAAGCCAACGTTAAGCGCCAGATATTGTTCGCCCAGCAGACCGGAAGTCCGGATAGACAGGGAGCTGGTGTCCGGAATGTGGTTGTAACGCTCTTCGATATCCATCGCGACGCGCGGCAGATAGGTTTTCTCATCAAGCGTAATGTCGGATACGCGCCCGATCACCACGCCGCCGATACGGACCGGTGAACGCGCCTTCAGTCCGCCGATGTTATCGAAGGTGGCATAGATGCGATACGTCGGCTCGGTGCGCACAGACGTGATATCCGCCGCTCTCAGGCAGATAAACAGTGCGGCCAGCAGCGCCAGCAGCAGGAATACACCGACCCAAATTTCATTTTTTCTCGTTTGCATGAACTCAATTCCCAAACATCAGTGCGGTGAGCACAAAATCCAGACCCAGTACGGCCAGCGACGAATGAACGACTGTACGTGTAGTTGCGCGGCTAATGCCCGCCGACGTCGGGATGGCATCGTAACCATTGAACAATGCAATCCAGGTGACCGTAATGGCAAATACCACGCTTTTAATCAGGCAGTTAACCAGATCCATTCGCAGGTCAATGGCGTCCTGCATCGCGGACCAGAAGAAACCGGCATCGATGCCTTTCCAGTGCACGCCAACCAGCGAGCCGCCCCAGATACCCACGGCGACAAACAGAATAGTCAGTAACGGTAAAGAGATCACCCCAGCCCAGAAACGCGGCGAGATCACGCGACGCAGCGGATCGACCGCCATCATCTCCATGCTGGAAAGCTGCTCGGTCGCACGCATCAGGCCAATTTCAGCTGTTAATGCCGACCCCGCGCGCCCGGCGAACAACAGCGCCGCCACGACGGGCCCCAGTTCGCGCAGCAGCGAGAGCGCCACCAGCATCCCGAGGCTAGTTTCCGCACTGTAGGTTGTCAGAACAAGATAGCCCTGCAGCCCAAGCACCATACCGATAAACAGACCGGAGACAATGATGATGAGCATCGACAGCACGCCGACATTATAAAGCTGGCGCACCAATAGCGGCGCGTGCTTACGGAATTCCGGCTTGCCAACCAGGGCGTTGAATAACATCAATCCGGCACGCCCGAACGTCCTGATGGTTTTTATGCCACGGTGTCCGAGAGCGGCCAACGCATTTAACAGCATGAGTGGCTTAACTCCCTATTCCCAGTAAATCGTCACGATAGTCGCCTGCCGGGTAGCGGAACGGCACAGGGCCATCGGCAATACCGTCGAGGAACTGTCTAACACGCGGATCGCAATTTTCCTGCAGCGCCTGAGCGCTACCGTGTGCGACGATCTTTTTGTCCGCCACGATATAGGCGTAATCGGCGATGCTCAATACTTCCGGTACATCGTGAGACACCACAATGCAGGTGACACCAAGCGCGCTGTTCAGTTCAGAGATGAGCTTCACCAGCACGCCCATCGTAATGGGATCCTGTCCAACAAACGGTTCGTCGAACATGATTAAATCAGGCTCTAATGCAATGGCTCTCGCCAGCGCGGCGCGGCGCGCCATGCCGCCGGACAGCTCCGAAGGCATCAGCTTCGCAGCACCCCGCAAGCCAACGGCTTCGAGCTTCATCATCACCGTGCTTTTCAGCAGTTCAGGTGGCAGACTGGTATGCTCGCGCAGCGGATAAGCCACGTTATCAAAGACGTTCATGTCGGTGAACAAGGCGCCCGACTGAAAGAGCATGCTCATGCGTTTGCGGACAGTATACAGGCGCGAGCGCGACATCTCCGGGATGTTTTCGCCATCAAAGAGGATTTCACCGCTATCCGGTGGGATCTGCCCACCAATAAGGCGAAGCAGGGTCGTTTTACCGATCCCGGACGGCCCCATAATGGCAGTGATCTTGCCACGCGGAACGGTCAACGAAATATCATCAAATATCAATCTGTTGGCGCGAGAAAAACTCACCCCGCGGACATCGACTAAATTCGCCATGGTTTGGCTCATTTATAGTTCCTTTCTTATCCTGCTCACGTTAAGGCATGTAGCCTGAATCAGCCCTAAACTCAGCATTTTTACAGAATAATAACCGTAGAGGTTAGCGAAAGCTGGCATTTGTTTTACTTTTCCGGCGCATAAAGTCAAAATTAGGAATTCGTTACGCCTCAGACTGTATGCAGTCCAGCCGTTCACGCGCGATGGACCGACGAGTATACCTGAAGAAAGGACTTTTGATGCTTTTAGCAACAGCACTGTTAATAATTGGTTTACTTTTGGTCGTCTACAGTGCTGACCGTTTAGTATTTGCTGCATCTATCCTGTGTCGCCTGACGGGCGTACCGCCTGTCGTCATCGGGATGACCGTGGTCAGTGTCGGAACGTCACTTCCTGAAATCATCGTCTCTGTCTCGGCATCGCTGCATGGTCAGTTAGACCTTGCAGTAGGCACCGCGATTGGCTCTAACATCGTCAATATACTCTTGATTTTAGGCCTGGCCGCACTGCTCCATCCATTTCGCGTGCATTCTGATGTTCTGCGCCGTGAATTGCCGCTAATGTTAATGGTAAGCCTGTTGGCAGGCTGCGTATTTTACGATGGCGTACTGAGCTACAGCGACGGTATTTTCCTGCTGGCGCTGGCCGTCATTTGGTTGCTGTATAGTGTTAAAATCGCCCGTCAGGCGGAAAAACAGGGTCAGGATAGCCTCACGCGTGAGCAGGTCGCCGAACTTCCGCGAGAAGGCACGCTGCCTGTTGCCCTGCTCTGGCTTGGCGTTGCGCTGATCATCATGCCGATGGCAACGCGTATGGTCGTGGATAACGCGACGGTGCTGGCGAACTATTTCGCCATCAGTGAACTTACCATTGGTCTGACGGTGATTGCCATCGGTACCAGCCTGCCGGAACTGGCCACGGCCATTGCGGGGGCACGTAAAGGTGAAGATGACATTGCCATTGGTAATATCATCGGTTCCAACATATTTAATATCGCCATTGTGATGGGCCTTCCGGCCCTCATTACGCCAGGGCCCTTTAATCCCCTGGCGTTCTCGCGTGACTACGGCGTGATGTTATTGGTCAGCGTGATATTTGCCCTGCTCTGCTGGCGGCGGCAACGACAGATCGGCAAAGGCGCAGGCGCGCTGCTGACGGGTGGATTTATCGTATGGATGGCGATGCTGTACTGGCTCTCGCCTCTTCTCTCTGGGTAATCGGAAACGCATTATGTCGCAAATAGAATTGCAGCCGGGTTTTGACTTTCAGAAAGCAGGCAAAGAGGTTCTGGAGATTGAACGTGAAGGTCTGGCGCAGTTAGATCAGTACATTAATCAGGATTTTAGTCTGGCATGTGAGAAGATGTTCTACTGTGCTGGCAAAGTCGTGGTGATGGGGATGGGTAAGTCCGGCCACATTGGACGTAAAATGGCGGCAACATTTGCCAGCACCGGAACCTCTTCCTTCTTTGTACACCCGGGGGAAGCCGCGCACGGCGACCTGGGTATGGTCACGCCGCAGGATATCGTCATCGCACTGTCTAACTCCGGTGAGTCCAATGAAATTCTGGCGCTGATCCCGGTACTGAAACGATTGCAGGTGCCGCTTATTTGCATGACCAGCCGTCCGGAAAGTAGCATGGCGCGTGCGGCCGATATTCACCTGTGCGTGAAGGTTCCCAAGGAGGCCTGTCCGCTCGGCCTGGCGCCAACGTCCAGCACCACCGCAGCGCTGGTCATGGGTGATGCGCTTGCCGTCGCACTGCTTGAAGCCCGCGGTTTTACGCCGGAAGATTTCGCGCTTTCCCATCCGGGCGGCGCGCTGGGGCGCAAGCTGCTGCTTCGGGTAAACGATATTATGCACACCGGGGATGAGATCCCTCACGTCAGCAAAGAGGCCTCCCTACGTGATGCGCTGCTGGAAATCACCCGTAAGAATCTGGGTATGACGGTCGTGTGCGACGATCTGATGAAAATTCAGGGGATCTTCACCGATGGCGACCTGCGCCGCGTCTTCGACATGGGTGTTGATGTCCGTACCCTGGGCATTGCCGACGTGATGACGCCGGGCGGTATCCGCGTGCGTCCGGGTACGCTGGCCGTGGATGTGCTGAACCTGATGCAGTCCCGCCATATCACCTCCGTTATGGTTGCCGATGGCGACCAGTTGCTGGGTGTGGTACATATGCATGATCTGCTGCGCGCAGGCGTAGTGTAATGAAGGATAAGACAATGAGTAATGCGGGTGCATCCCTTGCAACCTGTTATGGCCCGGTCAGTACCCAGATGATGGCAAAGGCGAAAAACATTCGTCTGCTCATCCTGGATGTGGATGGCGTACTCTCCGATGGCCTGATTTACATGGGCAATAATGGTGAAGAGCTGAAAGCATTTAACGTCCGCGACGGCTATGGAATCCGCTGTGCGCTCACCTCGGGTATTGAGGTGGCTATCATCACCGGGCGAAAAGCTAAACTGGTAGAAGACCGCTGTGAAACCTTAGGAATTACCCATCTGTATCAGGGGCAGTCCGATAAGATGGCGGCGTTTAAGGATTTACTGGGTAAACTGGCTATCGCACCGGAAAACGTGGCCTACGTTGGGGACGATCTGATTGACTGGCCCGTGATGGCTGAAATCGGGCTGAGCATCGCCGTTGCCGATGCGCATCCGCTGCTGATCCCGCGCGCTGACTACGTTACCCACATCAACGGGGGCCGTGGTGCCGTCCGTGAAGTCTGCGATCTGCTTTTGCTGGCGCAGGGCAAGCTTGATGAGGCCAAAGGGCAATCGATATGAGTAAAACCAGACGCTGGATTATCATTTTGCTTTCGCTAGTCGCACTGGTATTGATTGGCGTGAACCTTGCCGATCGCGACGATACGCAAACGGAAGTGGTTAACAATACCGATCCAACCTATAAAAGCGATCACAGCGAAACAGTGGTCTACAGCCCGGAAGGCGCGCTGAACTATCGCCTGATTGCCCAGCATGTTGAATATTTTTCAGATGACGGTATTTCGTGGTTTACCCAACCTGTGATGACCACATTCGATAAAGACAAAGTGCCGACGTGGTCAATTAAGTCAGATCGGGCCAAACTGACAAATGACCGTATGCTTTATCTGTACGGCCACGTTGAAGTCAACGCCCTGACCGCTGACTCGCAACTGCGAAAAATTACGACGGATAATGCCCAGATCAACCTGGTTACTCAGGACGTGACGTCGCAGGATCTGGTCACACTGTATGGCACAACATTTAATTCCAGCGGTTTGAGAATGCGCGGGAACTTACGCAGCAAGAACGCCGAGCTGATTGAAAAGGTTAGAACCTCCTATGAAATTCAAAACAAACAAACTCAGCCTTAAAGTAATTATCGCCAGCGCGATGCTGGCGACCAGTCTCCCCGCGCTTGCTGTAACGGGCGATACCGACCAGCCGATTCATATCGAGTCCGACACCCAGTCTCTCGATATGCAGGGTAACGTCGTCACCTTCACGGGTAACGTCGTCATGACCCAGGGCACCATCAAAATTAACGCTGACAAAGTGGTCGTTACCCGTCCGGGTGGCGAGCAGGGCAAAGAGATCATTGATGGTTACGGCAACCCGGCAACCTTCTACCAGATGCAGGACAACGGCAAGCCGGTGAAAGGCCGCGCCTCACATATGCACTACGAGCTGGCGAAGGACCTGGTTATCCTGACCGGAAACGCGTATCTGGAACAGCTGGACAGCAACATTACCGGCGACCAAATCACCTATCTGGTGAAAGAGCAAAAAATGCAGGCCTCCAGCGAGAAAGGTAAACGCGTCACGACCGTACTGGTTCCGTCGCAGCTGCAGGACAAAGGCAAGGGCCAGGCCCCGGCACAGAAGAAGAGTAACTAATCCGTTATGGCAACATTAACTGCAAAAAACCTCGCGAAGGCCTATAAGGGCCGCCGTGTCGTAGAAGATGTCAGTTTGACCGTCAACTCTGGCGAAATCGTGGGGCTGCTTGGCCCTAACGGTGCGGGTAAAACGACAACCTTCTACATGGTCGTTGGCATTGTGCCGCGCGATGCCGGCAACATAATCATTGACGATGAAGACATCAGTCTTCTGCCGCTTCACGCGCGCGCGCGTCGCGGGATCGGCTATCTGCCGCAGGAAGCCTCCATTTTCCGTCGACTTAGCGTTTACGACAACCTGATGGCGGTCCTGCAAATTCGTAACGATCTGACCAGCGAACAGCGTCAGGATCGTGCCAACGAGCTGATGGAAGAGTTCCACATTGAGCATCTGCGCGACAGCCTCGGTCAGGCACTCTCCGGGGGCGAACGCCGTCGCGTTGAGATCGCGCGTGCGCTGGCCGCAAACCCTAAATTTATCCTTCTGGATGAACCGTTTGCGGGTGTTGACCCGATCTCGGTTATCGACATTAAACGTATCATTGAACACCTGCGCGACAGCGGGCTTGGCGTACTGATCACCGACCACAACGTCCGTGAAACGCTGGCCGTATGTGAACGCGCGTATATTGTGAGCCAGGGCAATCTGATCGCCCACGGTACGCCGCAGCAGATCCTCGAAGACGATCATGTTAAGCGCGTCTATCTTGGGGAAGACTTCAGACTCTGATAGGGTAGAGGTAACGTAACGCCGAACCGGAGAAAAATGCTCTGAACATGAAGCAAGGTTTGCAATTAAGGCTCAGCCAACAACTGGCGATGACGCCGCAGCTACAGCAGGCAATTCGCCTGTTGCAACTGTCCACGTTAGAACTTCAGCAGGAGCTCCAGCAGGCGCTGGACAGCAACCCCCTGCTGGAACAAACCGATCTTCATGACGAGGTAGATACCCAGCAATCGCAGGATACAGAAGCGCTCGATACCGCCGACGCACTCGAACAAAAAGAGATGCCCGACGAGCTTCCGCTGGATGCCAGCTGGGATGAAATCTACACCGCCGGAACGCCTTCCGGTACGCGTGCTGACTACCAGGATGATGAGCTACCGGTCTATCAGGGAGAAACCACCCAGTCGCTGCAGGATTACCTGATGTGGCAGGTGGAACTCACTCCCTTCTCCGATACCGACCGCGCGATTGCCACCTCAATTGTCGATGCCGTTGACGACACCGGCTATTTGACCGTCACGCTTGACGATATTCTGGAAAGCATGGGCGACGAAGAGATAGAGCTTGAGGAAGTTGAAGCCGTTCTGAAGCGCATCCAGCGTTTCGATCCGGTAGGCGTAGCCGCAAAAGATCTGCGCGACTGCCTGCTGATCCAGCTTTCTCAGTTCAGCAAAGAGACGCCATGGCTCGACGAGGCGCGCGTGATCATCAGCGATCACCTGGATCTGCTGGCGAACCACGATTTCCGCACCCTGATGCGCGTCACGCGCCTGAAAGAAGATGTGCTGAAAGAAGCGGTGAATCTGATCCAGTCACTCGATCCACGCCCGGGACAATCAATCCAGACCAGCGAGCCTGAGTACGTTATTCCGGACGTGCTGGTCAGAAAACACAATGGCCGCTGGGTCGTTGAGCTGAATTCAGACAGCATCCCTCGCCTGCAAATCAACCAGCAGTATGCCTCCATGTGCACCAGCGTGCGTAACGACTCCGACAATCAATATATTCGTAGCAATCTTCAGGAAGCGCGATGGCTGATCAAAAGTCTTGAGAGCCGAAATGATACGCTGCTACGCGTCAGCCGCTGTATTGTCGAACAGCAGCAGGCTTTCTTTGAGCAGGGCGAAGAGTATATGAAACCGATGGTGCTGGCGGATATCGCCCAGGCCGTCGAGATGCATGAATCAACCATTTCCCGTGTCACCACGCAGAAGTATCTGCACAGTCCACGCGGTATTTTTGAGCTTAAGTATTTCTTCTCCAGCCATGTGAATACCGAGGGCGGCGGTGAAGCGTCGTCAACGGCCATTCGTGCCCTGGTGAAGAAGTTGATCGCCGCGGAGAACCCCGCGAAGCCGCTAAGCGACAGTAAGTTAACCACCATGCTGTCCGATCAGGGTATTATGGTGGCACGTCGTACTGTTGCGAAGTATCGAGAGTCTTTATCCATTCCGCCGTCCAACCAGCGTAAACAGCTGGTCTGACACAACCGATAAGGAAGACACTATGCAGCTCAACATCACTGGACAAAACGTCGAAATTACTGAGGCTTTACGCGAATTCGTGAACGCGAAGTTTGCAAAACTCGAGCAGTATTTCGAAAGGATCAATCAGGTCTATATTGTGTTGAAAGTGGAGAAAGTGACTCATATCTCGGATGCCACCCTGCATGTTAACGGGGGTGAACTGCATGCCAGTGCGGAAGGGCAAGACATGTACGCTGCTATCGACGGCTTGATTGATAAGCTTGCGCGACAGCTCAATAAACATAAAGATAAACTGAAACAACACTAATTGTCCGGGCAGTTAACGGGTGCAGGACGGCCTGTTGTGAAACACAACAGGCCATTTGTACAGTTAGCGCTTAGGTGAAATTATGATGAACAACGATTCCGCTCTTCAACTGAGCAATGTCCTTAACCAGGAATGTACCCGCAGTGCGGTTCACTGCCAGAGCAAAAAACGTGCGCTGGAGATCATCAGTGAACTGGCTGCTAAACAGCTGGGCCTGCCGCCGCAGGTGGTGTTCGAAGCGATTCTGACCCGTGAAAAAATGGGCAGTACCGGTATCGGCAACGGCATCGCGATCCCGCACGGCAAACTGGAAGAGGATACCCTGCGTGCCGTTGGTGTGTTTGTGCAGCTTGAAACACCCATCGCCTTCGATGCCATTGATAACCAGCCCGTCGATCTCCTTTTCGCGCTGCTGGTGCCTGCCGATCAGACGAAAACCCACCTGCATACGCTGTCGCTGGTCGCAAAACGTCTGGCCGATAAAACTATTTGCCGTCGACTGCGCTCGGCCCAAAGTGATGAAGAGCTCTACCAAATTATCACTGAAGCAGAAGGCAATCAGGATGATGCATAACCAGGAGATGGCCTTCACATCTGTTGTCCTGAGGAGAAACGGAACATGGTGCTGATGATTGTCAGTGGCCGTTCAGGGTCGGGGAAATCCGTTGCTCTGCGCGCGCTGGAAGACATGGGTTTTTACTGCGTTGATAACCTGCCGGTCGTGTTGTTGCCCGATCTGGCCCGCACGCTTGCGGAGAGACAAACCTCTGCAGCCGTCAGTATCGACGTCCGTAACATGCCTGAATCGCCAGAGATCTTCGAACAGGCCATGAGCAACCTGCCTGACACGTTCTCGCCTCAGCTGCTGTTCCTTGATGCAGACCGCAATACGCTAATCCGTCGCTACAGCGATACCCGTCGCTTGCACCCGCTTTCCAGTAAGAATCTCTCTCTGGAGAGTGCTATCGATGAAGAGAGCGACCTGCTGGAGCCACTGCGTTCTCGTGCAGACCTGATTGTCGACACCTCTGAGATGTCCGTTCACGAGCTGGCAGAAATGCTGCGCACCCGGTTATTGGGTAAACGCGAGCGTGAACTGACGATGGTGTTCGAATCCTTTGGCTTCAAGCACGGTATCCCGATTGATGCGGATTATGTTTTCGACGTGCGCTTCCTGCCGAACCCGCACTGGGATCCGAAGCTGCGTCCCATGACAGGCCTGGACAAACCCGTCGCGGCCTTCCTCGACAGGCACACAGAAGTACACAATTTTATCTACCAGACGCGAAGCTACCTTGAGCTATGGTTACCTATGCTGGAGACAAACAATCGTAGCTACCTGACGGTAGCGATTGGCTGTACCGGTGGTAAACATCGTTCGGTTTATATCGCCGAACAGCTGGCCGACTATTTCCGCTCGCGCGGTAAGAACGTTCAGTCCCGTCATCGCACGCTGGAAAAACGTAAAACATGACCGTAAAACAGACCGTTGAGATCACCAATAAGCTGGGCATGCATGCACGCCCGGCGATGAAGCTGTTTGAGCTGATGCAGGGTTTCGATGCAGAGGTTCTGCTGCGAAATGACGAAGGCACCGAAGCGGAAGCGAACAGCGTGATCGCGCTGCTGATGCTGGATTCCGCCAAAGGGCGCCAGATTGAAGTCGAAGCAACCGGACCTCAGGAAGAGGAAGCGTTGGCAGCTGTGATTGCGCTGTTTAATGCAGGGTTTGACGAAGATTAAGGTCAGCTATTAAGGCGGGTAGCGCTGCGCTTACCCGCCCTACATTAATTTATTGCTCTCCATAAACCCTTCCCCTCCCAACTGACGCATCTGGCGCATGATCCACGCCTGACGGCTACGCACGTACCCTGACGGGGCACTGGCTTTAAAACGGATGGGATTAGGCAGAACAGCCGCGAGCAGCGCCGCCTCCGACATGCTCAGCTTGCTGGCGGGTTTATTAAAATAGCGTTGAGATGCAGCTTCAACACCAAATACCCCGTCACCAAACTCGGCAACGTTGAGATACACGGTCAGAATGCGTTTTTTGCTCCAGACCGTTTCCATCCCCAGGGTCAACCCCGCTTCCAGCCCCTTTCGCACCCAGCTGCGGCCGTCCCACAGAAACAGATTTTTGGCCGTCTGCTGCGACAAGGTTGACGCACCGCGCACGCGGTTTTCATGGCGTTCATTATGGGCTAGCGCCTTCTCAATGGCCGCAACGTCGAATCCCCAGTGCTCCGGGAATTTCTGATCCTCCGCCGCGATGACCGCCAGCCCCATGAGCGGTGAGATCTCGTCCATGCTCACCCAGTCAGAATGGGCAACATAGCCGAAATCACCGCTGAGCCACGCGCCGAGCTGACGCTCAACCATCACGGCAGAGAACGGGACCGGCATAATGCTGAACAGGGCGAGTCCACCGCCCCAAAACACCGCCAGCACCAGAACGATGCGCAACAGGATACGTTTTACCCAAGCGCCAGCACCGGATTGACGACTCATTCAGCCAGCACCAGCACTCGGGCGACCAGCTTTTCGATCCCCATAGCCGCTTCTGCAATATTCTGCGCCAGCATATACGCAGGCGTGGTGACTATTTTGTTATCTTCATCAACCACAATGTCATCCACCGGGCAAGGAACGTGCTCTCCCCCCATTTCCTCGACGATTTCCGCGGTATCAATATCCGTCCCGATAGTCAGTCGCAGCGGGAAATCAAAAATCCTGGGCAGCATTGCCGGCGCGATGCAGATAAAGCCCAGCGGTTTTCCTGCCGCATGCATGGCCTGCGAAAGCGCTTTAAGATGAGGATCGATCTGACACTCCCCCCCCTGCGCAGCAAAGGTACTGAGATTTTTGGCCGCGCCAAACCCACCCGGCACAATGAGCGCATCAAGCTCTGCGGCGTCTGCCTGAATAAGAGGATGGATATCACCTCGCGCAATACGTGCGGCTTCAATCAGCACGTTACGGGTTTCCGCCATTGGTTCACCGGTCAGATGGTTAATCACATCCGACTGATTTTTGTCTGGCGCAAAACAAATAACCTCCGCTCCCTGCTTAGCCAGGGCCAGCAGCGTGATTACGGCTTCATGTATCTCAGAACCATCGTAAACACCGCATCCGCTCAGCACGACACCAATCTTTTTCATCATGACAATCCTTTTCTGCAACTTGCTGAAGCACATTAATAATTTTGATTAAAACGCTATGCTTCACACATTTCACTGATTCATGTAACAAATCATTTAAGATTTGCTATCTTATCTGCGTGCGGCCTAAATTTTTCAGGCAGCGCCCTTTCGAAAATAACTTTAAAAAAACAGGCGCAGCCACGATTTCCCTGGTGTTGGCGCAGTATTCGCGCACCCCGGTTAAGCCGGGGTCATTTTTTTCTGGCGTCGACCCAGGCTTTAAGCACCGCAACATCGTTTTGCCACTCTTGTTTCATCTCTTCAACCCAATCACCCACGTTATCTTCCCATGCAGGTAAATCAGGCGACTGAATCTGTTGGCCCAGCTGCTGAAGATGGCGCAAACCGACCGAGCCGGCGGCACCTTTAATTTTATGTCCTTCTTCTACGATGCCTTTCTGGTCCCGGGCCGTCAGGTTTGATTCCAGAACGCTCAGATAGCCCGGCATCATTTTTTCGAAGACCGCCAGACCATCGGTAATAAGTTTCGGGCCTACCAGATCGATATACTGCTCCAGCATCGCGGTATCGAGTATCGTTTGGGCTTTTGCGCTATCAACAGACGTCATGGTGCTCTCCTCTTCATCACGGGTATCCCAGAACTTCTTAATCATGGCGGTCAGAGCAGGCACCGCCAGCGGCTTGCTGAGTACATCGTCCATACCGGCATCGAGATACTCTTTTTTATCTTTCAGCACGTTCGCCGTCAGCGCCACCAGCGGCGGCAGTTCGTCGGCCGCGTACTGACGCGTCAGCTCACGCGAGATATCCAGCCCGGTCATATCCGGCAGCTGGATATCAAGCAGCACAAGGTCGTATTCGCCCGGTTCAAACATCTCCAGTGCGGCCTTACCGGTCATCGCGACATCCACGCTGTTGCCCAGTTTTTCCAGCACCGAGCGAGCCACAATCACGTTCAGCTCAATATCCTCCACCAGCAGAACGTGCAGGGCTGGCAGCGGCATATCGTCATTTTCGAAGGTATCTTCTACCTCTTCCGCCACCGCCGGCGCATGGACCGTCAGCGTGAAGGTTGACCCTTTGCCCGGCTGGCTGGCAACGGTGATATCGCCGCCCATGCTCTTCGCCAGACGTTTAGAGACCGCCAGGCCAATGCCTGTTCCGGTCGCCGGTTTTCCGCCGTTGCTGTCCTTCACCTGGTAGTACATGGCAAAGATTTTGTCCTGCTCCTCCTGCGGAATACCAATCCCGGAATCCTCCACCTCGAAGTGCAGCATATCTCCTTCGTCATAGCGTATGCGCACCGCCACCTGCCCCTTCTGGGTAAATTTCACCGCGTTGCTGATAAGGTTCCACAGGATCTGGCGCAGACGCGTGCCGTCAGTCACCACTTTATGCGGCAGCGGCAGGGTTGGCTCCATGACAAAACTCAGTCCCTTCTGCTGCGCCTGCAGGCCGGACAGGTTTTCGAGATCGGCAAGGAAGCTGGTGAAATCCACAGGCTGGTTATCAAGCTGAACTTTACGGCGCTCCATCTTATCCATATCAATAATATCGTTGAAGATATTACCCAGCGTGACCGCTGAGACATGGATAGTCTTGAGGTATTTTTCCTGCTCTGCGGTCAGGTCGGTATCCAGCAGAATACGGCTCAGCCCGACAATGCCGTTAAGCGGCGTGCGCAGCTCGTGGCTAATGGTGGAGATAAAGGTGGTCTTGTCGCGACTGGCGCGCTCCAGGGCATCCTGATAGCGCTTACGCTCGGTGATATCGCGGCCAAAGCCCATCAGGCCGTGGCGTTTCCCCACGCGGTCATAGTAGGGCACCTTACGGATCTCAAAACAGGCTTTGCGTCCGTCCGGGTAATCCAGCCACTGCTCATAGGTCAGCGAGACGTTATGACGGAAGACTTTTTCGTCGGTCTCCATGACCTTGGCCGCCGCCTCTTCAGAGTAAACGTCCTGCGGCTTCAGGTGAATCAGCTGCTTCTCGCTTTTCCCGGTGAGCAACTCCATCGCCCGGTTACAGCCGGAAAACTCTTTATCTTCATTGCGGTAAAACACCAGGTCCGGCGACGCATCGAGGAACGACCGCAGGAAAGAGGATTGCTGCTCAAGCTGGATCTGCGTGACCTCGCGCTCTTTCATTTCGATTTTCAGCTGCTCCAGCGTGGCCTGACGTTCGGCTTCCGCCTTCTCACGATCGGAGATCTCCTGATTCAGTTGCGCAATGTTGTCTTTAAGCTGGACGTTAAGCTTCAGATCGCGCTCGCGCATCTCTTCCAGTTTATCGACCAGCTTAGACAAACGCTGACGGGATTCTTCCAGCTGTTCAACCACCACGGAAAGGAAATAGACCGCCCAGGGGGTAATGAGCAACCCAAAGAAGATGGAGCGGATGACGTCGATACTCTCGACCTGACCATGCAGAACCATAGTAACGGCCATTTGCACAACAATGGCCAGAACGACCAGCGCCAGCGCAAGCAGCATGGAGAAACGCACCAGCCCAAGCTTCATCATCAGGTCGACGTAATACTGGGCGAGCATTCGAATTTGCTTCATAGAGGATCCCTTCACGACGTTATCGCTCAATAATACTCAAATTCAGGGCGAGGCGTTGAAGGTTATGAGAAAAAGTGCGGGGTGAAACAGGTGATTAGCCTCGCTTCCGGTTAACCGGAAGCGAGGAGAGGTCAATCAGGAGCGTTTCAACATCAGCCACAGGCTGATCAGGAGGAAGCTGGCGCTTGGCAGCAGCGCACCAATTATCGGCGGAATGCCATAAACCAGCGTCAGCGGACCGAAGATCTGATCGAGCACGTAGAACACAAAGCCGAAGCTGATGCCGGTCACGACGCGAACCCCCATCGGCACGCTGCGCAACGGACCGAAGATAAACGACAGCGCCATCAGCATCATTACCGCCACGGACATTGGCTGGAAGATTTTGCTCCACATGTTGAGCTGATAACGTCCCGCATCCTGTCCGCTCGACTTCAGATATTTCACATAGTTGTGCAGACCGCTGATGGAGAGCGCGTCAGGATCCAAGGCAACAACACCGAGCTTGTCAGGCGTCAGGTTGGTCTTCCACGTGCCGGTTACCGTCTGAGAACCCGTAATCTGTTTCGGATCTGTCAGGTCGGATTCATCAACCTGGGATAACCGCCACTGCTTATGTTCGGCGTCAAATTTCGCCGAAGAGGCGTGGCGAACGGACTGCAGACGGCGCTGGTCATCGAAAGCGTAGATGCTCACCCCGCCCAGTTCATCATTCCCCTTCACCCGTTCGATGTAGACGAAGTTTTTACCGTCTTTAGCCCATAAACCTTGCTGAGTCGAGAGCAGTGAACCACCGTACATGGCCTGAGCACGGTAGTTACGCGCCATCTGTTCACCCTGAGGCGCAACCCATTCGCCAATCGCCATGGTCAACAGCACCAGTGGGATTGCGGTTTTCATCACCGACAGCGCAACCTGCATACGGGTAAAACCCGAGGCCTGCATTACGACCAGCTCGCTGCGCTGCGCCAGCATTCCCAGCCCCAGCAGCGCACCCAGCAGGGCCGCCATCGGGAAGAAGATCTGCACATCTTTCGGCACGCTGAGCAGGGTATACATCCCCGCGCCCAGCGCGTCATAGCTCCCCTGCCCGGCTTTTTTCAGCTGATCGACAAATTTGATAATGCCGGAGAGCGACACCAGCATGAACAACGTCATCATGATGGTGGTAAAAATGGTTTTACCGATATAGCGATCAAGAACGCCAAACGCCTGCATTAGATGGCTCCTTTACGCGAGAATCGGGCACGTATACGGCGCACAGGCACCGTATCCCACAGGTTTAACCCCAGCGCCAGTAAGATGTACAGGCTGTTGACGAACCATGTCCAGACCATAGGGTCCAGCTTACCCTTCGCGCCGTTGGAACGAATCGAGGTTTGCAGCAGGAAATAGATCAGGTAAAGCAGCATCGCCGGCAGCATAGATAGCACGCGTCCCTGACGCGGGTTCACCACGCTCAGCGGAACGACAATCAGCGCCATCATAAACACGGTGAAGACGAGCGTGATACGCCAGTGGAACTCAGCGCGCGCCCGGTCAGTATCGGTATTCCAGAGGGTACGCATGTCCATTTGCTCGGTATCCGTTGGATCGAGCGCCACGGTCTGATGGCCGATAATGGCCTGATAGTTCTGGAAATCCGTAATACGGAAGTCGCGCAGCATCGCGGTGCCTTCGAAACGGGTACCTTTGTTCAGCGTCACGACCTGAGAACCATCTTTGCGCTGAGCAAGCTGACCGGAGTCAGCAACCACCACTGAAGGACGCGCGTTTCCTTTGGGACGCAGCTGCGCAAGGAAGACGTCGTTGAATTTACTGCCGTCGACGCTCTCAATAAACAGCACGGAGTTTCCGTCGGTTGCCTGCTGGAACTGCCCCTGGGCTAACGCCGCCATGCCGGGGTTGGCTTTCGCTTCGGCCAGCACTTCGTCCTGATGGCGGGAAGACATGGGGCCCGCCCACATCACATTCACCGCCGCAACGATACCCGTGAACAGCGCCAGTATCATGGCGGCTTTCACCAGGACCGCTTTGCTCAGGCCGCAGGCGTGCATCACCGTGATTTCACTCTCGGTGTAGAGTTTCCCAAGCGTCATGAGCAGGCCAAGGAAAAGACTTAGCGGCAGGATAAGCTGCGCCATTTCCGGGATCCCTAAACCAAGCAGGGAAAGTACCAGATTTGTTGGAATTTCGCCGTCAACGGCCGCACCGAGGATCTTAACCAGCTTCTGACAGAAAAAAATCAGCAGCAGGATGAAAAGGATCGCCAGTTGGCTTTTGAGCGTCTCCCGCACCAGATATCTTATGATTATCACTTTAAATACGCCCGTAAAAACCCGTCTCTTTGCTGGAAAATCGCTTGTTTCATGGCTTAAACGTCATTTATTCTCTTGAGTCGTCGAAATCATCGCTAAGATTAAAACATCCGGCGGATTCACGCTTCAGGATTGTTTCTGACGTGTCGAAACCGTAGTAACGTAAGATTAACACGAAGTCACCACAACAGCGGACATGAGTTACGAAAGGTTTCAATTCTATCCGTAGCTGCCGCCGTTGTCTTTAAGATTCAGGAGCGTAGTGCATGGAGTTCAGTGTAAAAAGCGGTAGCCCGGAGAAACAGCGGAGTGCCTGCATCGTTGTGGGCGTCTTTGAACCACGCCGACTCTCCCCGATCGCCGAGCAACTCGATAAAATCAGTGACGGCTATATTAGCGCCCTGCTGCGCCGTGGCGAACTGGAAGGCAAACCTGGGCAGACGCTGTTACTGCACCATGTTCCGAACGTACTGTCAGAGCGTATTCTGCTGATTGGCTGCGGCAAAGAACGCGAGCTGGATGAACGTCAGTATAAGCAGGTGATTCAGAAAACAATCAATACGCTGAATGATACTGGCTCAATGGAAGCCGTCTGCTTCCTGACCGAGCTGCACGTCAAAGGGCGTAACACCTACTGGAAAGTGCGTCAGGCGGTTGAAACGGCAAAAGAGAGCCTGTACAGCTTCGATCAGCTGAAAACCAATAAAAGCGAGCCGCGTCGCCCGCTGCGTAAAATGGTCTTTAACGTGCCAACCCGTCGTGAACTGACCAGCGGTGAACGCGCCATTCAACACGGTCTGGCCATTGCAGCCGGCATTAAAGCGGCTAAAGATCTCGGCAACATGCCGCCGAACATCTGTAACGCGGCGTACCTGGCCTCTCAGGCGCGTCAGCTGGCCGACGCCTACAGCAAAAACGTCATTACCCGCGTCATCGGCGAACAGCAGATGAAAGAGCTGGGGATGCACTCTTATCTGGCGGTCGGTAACGGCTCGCAAAACGAATCCCTGATGTCGGTCATTGAGTACAAAGGCAACCCGTCCGAAGACGCACGCCCGATTGTGCTCGTCGGTAAAGGCCTGACCTTCGACTCCGGCGGTATCTCCATCAAGCCTGCCGAAGGCATGGATGAGATGAAGTACGACATGTGCGGTGCGGCGGCGGTTTATGGCGTGATGCGCATGGTCGCGGAACTTCAGTTGCCCATCAACGTGATCGGCGTTCTGGCGGGCTGCGAAAATATGCCTGGCGGCCGTGCCTATCGTCCGGGGGACGTTCTGACCACCATGTCCGGCCAGACCGTTGAAGTGCTGAATACCGACGCCGAAGGCCGTCTGGTACTCTGTGACGTGTTGACCTACGTTGAGCGCTTCGAGCCTGAAGCGGTGATTGACGTCGCCACGCTCACCGGAGCCTGTGTGATTGCGCTGGGCCATCACATTACCGGCCTGATGTCGAACCACAATCCGCTGGCGCACGAGCTGATTGGTGCGTCAGAGCAGGCCGGGGACCGCGCATGGCGTCTGCCGCTGGGTGACGAATATCAGGATCAGCTGGAGTCTAACTTTGCGGATATGGCGAACATTGGCGGACGTCCTGGCGGGGCGATCACCGCGGGCTGCTTCCTGGCGCGCTTCACCCGCAAGTACAACTGGGCGCACCTGGATATCGCGGGCACCGCGTGGCGCTCCGGCAAGGCCAAAGGCGCAACCGGTCGCCCGGTAGCGCTGTTGTCGCAGTTCCTGCTCAATCGTGCGGGTTTTAACGGCGACGAGTAAGTCAAAACGGCAGTAAACCGTAGGCCGGGTAAGGCGAAGCCGCCGCCCGGCTTAAGCATTTAAAGTGAGCACAAGAAGCCCCATATATGAAGAATGCAACGTTCTACCTTCTGGACAACGACACCCATCAGGATGGCCTCAGCGCCGTCGAACAGCTGGTGTGTGAAATTGCCGCAGAACGTTGGCGCGCAGGCAAACGCGTGTTGATAGCCTGTGAAGATGAGCAGCAGGCGATTCGTCTCGATGAAGCGCTGTGGGCTCGCCCGCCGGAGAGTTTTGTTCCGCATAACCTGTCAGGCGAAGGTCCGCGCGGCGGGGCGCCGGTTGAAATTGCCTGGCCGCAAAAGCGCAACAGCAGCGCGCGCGACATTCTGATTAGCCTGCGGATAGATTTTGCAGATTTTGCCACCGCTTTCACAGAAGTGGTAGACTTTGTCCCTTACGAAGAATCTTTGAAACAACTGGCGCGCGAACGCTACAAAGCGTACCGCCTGGCTGGTTTTAACCTGAATACGGCAACCTGGAAATAATGGAAAAGACATATAACCCACGCGATATCGAACAGCCGCTTTACGAGCACTGGGAACAGCAGGGCTATTTCAAGCCTAACGGCGACGAAAGCAAAGAGTCCTTCTGCATCATGATCCCGCCGCCGAACGTCACCGGCAGTTTGCATATGGGTCATGCTTTCCAGCAGACCATCATGGACACCATGATCCGCTACCAGCGCATGCAGGGCAAAAACACCCTGTGGCAAGCGGGGACTGACCACGCGGGTATCGCGACCCAGATGGTGGTTGAGCGTAAAATTGCCGCTGAAGAAGGAAAAACCCGCCACGACTACGGTCGCGACGCTTTTATCGACAAAATCTGGCAGTGGAAAGCGGAATCTGGCGGCACCATTACCCGTCAGATGCGTCGTCTTGGCAACTCCGTGGACTGGGAGCGCGAGCGCTTTACCATGGATGAAGGCCTGTCCAATGCCGTTAAAGAAGTCTTCGTTCGCCTGTATAAAGAAGATCTGATTTACCGCGGCAAGCGCCTGGTAAACTGGGATCCGAAACTGCGCACCGCCATCTCTGACCTGGAAGTGGAAAACCGCGAGTCTAAAGGCTCCATGTGGCACATCCGCTATCCGCTGGCCGATGGCGCAAAAACCGCCGACGGTAAAGATTACCTGGTGGTCGCAACCACCCGTCCGGAAACCCTGCTGGGCGATACCGGCGTGGCTGTTAACCCGGAAGATCCACGTTATAAAGATCTGATCGGCAAATTCGTGGTGCTGCCGCTGGTAAACCGCCGTATTCCGATTGTGGGCGACGAACACGCCGACATGGAAAAAGGCACCGGCTGCGTAAAAATCACCCCTGCGCACGACTTCAACGACTATGAAGTGGGTCGTCGTCACGCCCTGCCGATGATCAACATCCTGACCTTCGACGGCGATATCCGCGAAAGCGCAGAAGTGTATGATACCAAAGGCGAAGAGTCTGACGTTTACTCCAGCGACATCCCGGCGGAGTTCCAGAAGCTGGAACGCTTTGCCGCGCGTAAAGCGATCGTGGCTGCCGTCGACGCACTCGGCCTGCTGGAAGAGATCAAACCTCACGATCTGACCGTGCCGTACGGCGACCGTGGCGGCGTGGTGATCGAGCCAATGCTGACCGACCAGTGGTACGTGCGTGCCGACGTGCTGGCGAAACCAGCTGTTGAAGCGGTTGAGAACGGCAGCATTCAGTTCGTGCCGAAGCAGTACGAAAACATGTACTTCTCCTGGATGCGCGATATTCAGGACTGGTGTATCTCTCGTCAGCTGTGGTGGGGTCACCGTATCCCGGCATGGTACGACAACGAAGGCAACGTCTACGTTGGTCGCAGCGAAGATGAAGTGCGTCAGGAAAACAACCTGAGCGCGGACGTTGCCCTGCGTCAGGACGAAGACGTGCTGGATACCTGGTTCTCCTCCGCGCTGTGGACCTTCTCCACCCTTGGCTGGCCAGAAAACACCGACGCGCTGCGTCAGTTCCACCCAACCAGCGTGATGGTGTCCGGTTTCGACATCATCTTCTTCTGGATTGCCCGCATGATCATGATGACCATGCACTTCATCAAAGACGAAGACGGCAAGCCGCAGGTTCCGTTCCATACCGTCTATATGACCGGTCTGATCCGCGACGACGAAGGCCAGAAGATGTCCAAGTCCAAGGGGAACGTTATTGACCCGCTGGACATGGTTGACGGTATCTCTCTGGAAGATCTGCTGGAAAAACGCACCGGCAACATGATGCAGCCGCAGCTGGCTGAGAAAATCCGCAAGCGCACCGAGAAGCAGTTCCCGAACGGGATCGAGTCCCACGGTACCGACGCCCTGCGCTTCACCCTGGCGGCACTGGCCTCTACCGGCCGTGACATCAACTGGGACATGAAGCGTCTGGAAGGTTACCGTAACTTCTGTAACAAGCTGTGGAACGCCAGCCGCTTCGTGCTGATGAACACCGAAGATCAGGATTGTGGCTTCAACGGCGGCGAAATGACGCTGTCTCTGGCTGACCGCTGGATCCTGGCGGAATTCAACCAGACGGTGAAAGCGTTCCGCGAGGCGCTGGACAGCTACCGCTTCGACATCGCGGCGGGCATCCTGTATGAATTCACCTGGAACCAGTTCTGCGACTGGTATCTGGAGCTGGCGAAGCCGGTCATGAACGGCGGCACTGAAGCGGAACTGCGCGGCACGCGCAACACGCTGATTACCGTTCTGGAAGGCCTGCTGCGCCTGGCGCACCCGGTTATTCCATTCATCACCGAGACCATCTGGCAGCGCGTGAAGGTGATTGCTGGCATCAACGCAGATACCATCATGCTGCAGCCGTTCCCGGAATTCGATGCGGCGAAAGTGGATGAAGCGGCATCAGCGGATACCGAGTGGCTGAAGCAGGCGATCGTTGCGGTACGTAACATCCGTGCTGAAATGAACATTGCCCCTGGCAAACCGCTGGAGCTGCTGCTTCGTGGCTGCAGCGAAGCTGCCGTTCGTCGCGTCACAGAGAACAACACCTTCCTGAAAACCATGGCGCGTCTGGAAAGCATCACCGTGCTGCCTGCGGATGACAAAGGTCCGGTTTCCGTGACCAAAATCATCGACGGCGCCGAGCTGCTGATCCCGATGGCGGGTCTGATCGACAAAGACGCCGAGCTGGCTCGTCTGGCGAAAGAAGTGGCGAAAGTCGACGTGGAAATTGGCAAAATCGAAAGCAAGCTGGCGAACGAAGGCTTTGTCGCCCGCGCGCCGGAAGCGGTCATCGCGAAAGAGCGTGAGCGTCTGGTTGCCTTCGCCGATGCGAAGACCAAGCTGATCGAGCAGCAGGCGGTTATCGCTGCCCTGTAATGCTTTTACCCCTTACGCTTCAGAGCGTAAGGGGTATCCTTCCTGAAAACTCCTCGCTTGCACTCCCCTTTCTGCGGTGCTATTAACAGCAGTTATGTGTCAATTTTTGTAATGAGTAATGCTATGAGCGTGATTACCCCCGTCGCGACGACGATGCGCCGGATCGCTGAGCAGGATAACCCGGCTATCGCCGCCGTTATCCGCACCGTTTCTGCCGAATATGGCCTGACGGCTGACAAAGGCTACACGGTTGCCGACCCGAACCTGGACGCGCTTTACCAGCTCTACAGCCAGCCAGGGCACGCCTACTGGGTAATCGAGCAGAACGGCCAGGTTGTCGGAGGCGGCGGCGTGGCGCCCCTCAGCTGCAGCGAGCCGGATATCTGCGAACTGCAGAAAATGTATTTTCTGCCAACGGCGCGCGGGCAAGGACTGGCGAAAAAGCTGGCGCTGATTGCTCTGGACCACGCGCGCAAGCAGGGCTTCACCCGCTGCTACCTTGAAACGACCGCGTTCCTCAAAGAGGCCATCGGCCTGTATGAACATCTGGGCTTTGAGCATATCGATGCGCCGCTGGGCTGTACCGGTCACGTTGACTGCGAAGTCAGGATGCTGAAAAGTCTGTAACTTTCATTCCTGCCCTCTTCTGTTAAGCGGCTGTAAACTGAATGCTCTACACTCTCAGTTCACACCACAACGGGGGAAACACGATGTCGAAGATAAAAAGCTACGCCGCACCGCAGGCGGGTGCAGAACTTGAGCTGTACGAGTACGATGCGGGCGAACTAAAAGCAGAAGACGTCGAAGTACAGGTTGATTACTGCGGGATCTGCCACTCGGATCTCTCGATGATCGACAACGAATGGGGCTTCTCCAGCTATCCGCTGGTTGCCGGACACGAAGTCATTGGCCGCGTCGTGGCGCTCGGTAGCGCCGCGCAGGACAAAGGGCTGAAAGTGGGCCAGCGCGTGGGAATTGGCTGGACGGCACGCAGCTGTGGTCACTGCGACGCCTGTATCAGCGGAAATCAGATCAACTGCCTCGAAGGCGCCGTTCCTACCATCCTGAACAAAGGCGGTTTTGCCGATAAGCTGCGCGCCGACTGGCAATGGGTGATCCCGCTGCCGGAGAGCATTGATATCGAATCCGCCGGCCCGCTGCTGTGCGGCGGTATCACCGTCTTCAAGCCCCTGCTGATGCACCATATAACAGCCACCAGCCGCGTGGGCGTCATCGGTATTGGCGGACTGGGCCATATCGCCATTAAGCTGCTGCACGCGATGGGCTGCGAAGTCACGGCGTTCAGCTCGAACCCGGCGAAAGAGAAAGAAGTGCTGGCGATGGGGGCGGATAAAGTGGTGAACAGCCGCGATCCGCAGGCGCTGAACGCGCTGGCGGGCCAGTTTGATCTGATCATCAACACCGTTAACGTGGATCTCGACTGGCAGCCGTACTTTGAAGCGCTGGCCTACGGCGGTAACTTCCACACCGTGGGTGCGGTGATGAAGCCGCTGCCGGTTCCGGCGTTTACCCTGATCGGTGGGGATCGCAGCATATCCGGTTCTGCTACCGGTACGCCGTACGAGCTGCGCAAACTGATGAAATTCGCCGGACGCACCAAAGTGGCACCGACCACCGAACTGTATCCAATGTCGAAAATCAACGAAGCGATCCAGCACGTGCGCGACGGTAAAGCCCGCTACCGCGTGGTGCTGAAAGCGGATTTCTGATGTGAGTTTGCCGGGTGGCGGCTTCGCCTTACCCGGCCTACCTTCACTGCTGCGCCAATACGTTAAATACTTCCGCTATCGCGACCGCTCCCGGATCCATTACCCCATCCAGGTTCTCTTTATTGACATACGACGAGCGTCCCGCGCCGGCTTTCGCCATTTTCGCCGTTGCTTCGGCACCATGCTGTGCAGCCTTCGCCGCTGCCTCGATATCTCCCTTCAGCAACGCCTCCAGCGCCGGTTGCAGCGCGTCGATCAGCGTGCGATCGCCGAGATCTGCCCCGCCGTACTGCTTCATCTGCGCCAGTCCGCTGAGCAAGGCCTCAGGGAGCGTCTGACCATCGTGAAGCTTTTGCCCGGCCGCGGTGAAGAAGATCGACATCAGCACCCCGCTCGACCCGCCCATCACCGTCGCCAGCCGCTCGCCAACCAGCAGCAGCAGCTTAGACACATCATTAAGCGGGAGCGTGTTCTCCTCCAGGCGCTGCGCAATATCCCGCGCCCCTTGCGCAAAGGTGGAGCCGGTATCGCCATCCCCCACTTTGGCATCCAGCGCGTTCAGGCGGTTTTCCAGCTGGATCAGCGTTGTCGACACTGCTGAGACAAACGCACGCACCTGCGGATTGTCAGACGGGGTATATTCCACACGGTCATGAATGGCGCTATGCGCCACGGTACGCAGTGGCGCAAACGCCACGGGCTTCTGCCAGCCCAGCGTCTCGACATCAGCATGAATCGCCTTTTCGAAGAAATCATTGAGCTTCAGCAGCGTCAGAGAAAAGCCTTTCATATCCAGCGCGCTGACCAGCGGCGCAGGGCCAATCAGGTACGCGATGTTCTCTTTCAGCGCCGAGTGCGCCAGCTCTTTGGTCAGCAGCGCCATCTCCAGCGCCGATACGCCGCCAAGATTGTTAATCAATACCGCAAAGCGCCCTTCGCCCGCCTGCGTTTTGAGCGGCGTCACCAGCGTGTCGATAATGGCTTTGCTGTTTTGCGTATCCACCACGGAAGCCCCGGGCTCGCCGTGAATGCCCAGGCCCAGCTCGACATGGCCTTGTTTAATCCGCCCCTCTTCATCGTCGCTGCCCGGCAGGTTGCACGTTTGCATCGCCACGCCCAGGCTCCAGAGGTTATCGCAGGCCTGTTGCGCAATATCCCGCACCTCGCTCAGCGATTTCCCCTGCTCCGCCGCATAGCCCGCAATCTTGTGCACCAGCGCCGTACCGGCAATACCGCGCGGCTGCTTGTTATCCGGCAGCGCGATATCGTCCGCCACGATCACCATCTCCACCTTAAGACCGTAACGTTTAGCCTTTTCCGCCGCCAGACCAAAGTTCAGGCGATCGCCGGTGTAGTTTTTTACGATCAGCAGACAGCCCCGGTCGCCCGTGACCGCCACAATGGCATTCAGCACAGCATCCACGCTCGGCGAAGCAAAAAGATCGCCACACACTGCCGCCGTCAGCATCCCTTTGCCGACAAACCCGGCGTGCGCGGGTTCGTGGCCTGAGCCGCCGCCGGAGATCACCGCCACGCGGCTTTTGTCCCAGTCGCCGCGTGCGACGATCCTGATGGCCGGATCGATATCAAGCTTGACGAGATTGGCGTGTGGCGCAGAAAGCAGTATGCCTTCAATGGCATCGTTGACCAGCTGTTTACGATCGTTAAAGAAGAATCTGGACATAGTTTCCCACTATTTTGTGAACCGTATGCAAAAGCATAGTCCGCGCTGGATAATGCGCCGCAAAGTCAGGAATTTACTCAACCAAATTGCGGCCAGGTTGCCTATACTCCACCCAGGACTAAGAGAGGAAGCGCATCATGAGTACACCATTGTTAATTGCCAGGACGCTGGAAAAAGAGCTGTATTTACTGCCCGCGATGGCGAACCGCCACGGTCTGATCACCGGAGCGACCGGGACGGGGAAAACCGTCACCCTGCAAAAGCTGGCGGAGTCGCTTTCAGAGATTGGCGTACCGGTCTTTATGGCTGACGTGAAAGGCGATTTAACCGGTGTGGCTCAGGATGGGACGGCATCTGAAAAACTGCTCGAGCGGCTGAAAAATATTGGCATCACGGACTGGACCCCGCACGGTAACCCGGTGGTGGTGTGGGATATCTTTGGTGAGAAAGGCCACCCGGTGCGCGCCACCGTCTCCGATCTTGGCCCGCTGCTGCTGGCCCGTCTGCTTAACCTCAACGACGTGCAGTCCGGCGTGCTGAATATTATCTTCCGCATTGCCGACGATCAGGGACTGCTGCTGCTTGATTTCAAAGATCTACGCGCCATTACGCAATACATCGGCGATAACGCCAAATCCTTCCAGAACCAGTACGGCAATATCAGCAGCGCCTCGGTGGGCGCGATTCAGCGCGGTCTACTGACGCTTGAGCAGCAGGGGGCCGAACACTTCTTCGGCGAGCCGATGCTGGATATCAAGGACTGGATGCACACCGACAGCAGCGGCAAAGGCATTATTAACATCCTGAGCTCAGAGAAGCTCTACCAGATGCCGAAACTCTACGCCGCCAGCCTGCTGTGGATGCTCTCCGAGCTCTATGAACAATTACCGGAAGCGGGCGATCTGGAAAAACCGAAGCTGGTGTTCTTCTTTGACGAAGCGCATCTGCTGTTTAACGACGCGCCGCAGGTATTGCTGGATAAGATCGAACAGGTTATCCGCCTGATCCGCTCCAAAGGCGTCGGCGTCTGGTTTGTCTCGCAAAACCCGTCGGATATCCCCGACAACGTGCTCGGGCAGCTCGGCAACCGCGTGCAGCATGCCCTGCGCGCCTTTACGCCAAAAGATCAGAAAGCGGTGAAAGCCGCCGCGCAAACCATGCGCGCCAATCCTGCCTTTCATACCGAAGCGGCGATTCAGGCGCTAGGCACCGGTGAAGCGCTCATCTCGTTCCTGGATGCGAAGGGCAGCCCGTCTGTGGTAGAACGCGCCATGGTGATCGCGCCTTGCTCGCGTATGGGGCCGGTGACCGACGATGAGCGCAACGGCCTGATTAACCACTCTCCGGTTTACGGGAAATACGAAGACGAGGTGGATCGCGAGTCCGCGTTCGAGATGCTGCAAAAAGGGGTCCAGGCGACAACAGAATCGCAGGATGCGCCTGCCGCTAAAGGGCAATCTGTCGCCGTCGATGACGGCATTCTCGGTGGGCTCAAAGACATTCTGTTCGGCAGCACCGGGCCGCGCGGCGGCAAGCGCGATGGCGTGGTGCAGACCATGGCGAAAAGCGCAGCCCGACAGGTCACCAATCAAATCGTGCGCGGCATGCTGGGGAGTTTGCTAGGCGGCCGTCGCCGCTAGACGCGGAATCCAGGGGCGGCCCAGCGCCGAACCCTGTACGCCGTTCTCCCGCAGATAGCGGTCAATTTCCACCATCCCCGTCCAGCGGTTTTCACACCATAGCGGTGCCAGAAGCGTTGGACGGCGGGCGCTGGCCGAGATGCGGTGGTAGACAATATCCGGCGGCGTATGGCGAATCATCTCCCCCGCTGTCACCGTATAGTCTTCAAGCTCAATACCGCTTAACCGCCCAGCCTCCCAGGCTTTCGCCATAATGCTGCCCTTCACGATATGCAGCGGGTGCAGCTTAATGCCGTCCACGCCGGTTTCAACCACCTTTTCCAGCGTTTCAAGACCATGCTGTTGACCCTCGCCGGGTAACCCAACAATCAGATGCGAGCAGACCTTCAGCCCGCGCTCGCGGGCCAGGCGCGTGGTGCGCTGGTAGCAGGCGAAATCATGGCCACGGTTAATACGGTGCAGCGTTTTGTCGTGCGCGGTCTGCAAGCCCAGCTCCAGCCAGATCTCGTAGCCTTGTTCTTTGTACTCGCTGAGCAGGTCCAGCACCGCGTCCGGTACGCAGTCCGGGCGTGTGCCCACGCAAAGCCCAACGATATTGGCCTGGCTGACGGCCTGCTGATACATCGAACGCAATACCTGCACCTCCGCCCACGTGCTGGTGTAGGCCTGGAAATAGGCCAGATATTGCTTCGCGCGGTTCACCAGGCTGGCCTGGTGGGCAAGCTGCTCAGCGATAGAATGGTGCTGCTGCGCCTCATCGGCAAACGACGCGACGTTACAGAAGGTGCAGCCGCCGCGCCCGATGGTGCCATCGCGATTCGGGCAGCTAAACCCGCCGTGCAGCGTCAGCTTATGAACCTTTTGCCCGTACCGCTGCAAAAGATCCCCACCAAACATATTGACTAATTTCTGTAACTGCATAATCTGATAGACCGTCCCGGAGAAAGGGGACAAGCCTGCCACTTTTAGCCTCTGTCGGCGATGACCTGGATCAATCGCCCTGGACGGCCTTTATCTATATGAATAAATACTCACGATTACTGCAATTTCATTCACGCCTCCTGTGATTACTTTTCCTTATGTTCTGATTGTTTTTTTCATTTATAGCGCTACCACTGAAAAACAGTGGGTTTATGCGGGTTTGCATCCATTGCCAGATTATTGTTCTGCTATAAAACCGCTATTCAGCACGCTACATTGATAATACCGCTTTCATATAGTGAGTCAGATCACACTCCGCTGCTCGCTCTCAGGTCATTCAATCAATGTAAAAATAGTTAAATACACTTAAAATACAAAAACATAGACTCTCTTTAGCACATTTTTGTATAAATAAGATTGCCATTTGACCTGTGTACCAATTCCCGATAAGTTGGAAATCCGCTGGAAGCTTTCTGGATGAGCGGCCTGCTCATCATATTTATGCAGTAATTGAGATTCCCTCTGAAGCAAGTCCTCAAACTTGTTTACCTGCGCGAAAGGATGAAAAAGAGGGCGAATGCGAGGTCCGCGTATGAAACGCAAACCCCGTCGCCATGCTCTTTCTGTGCCTGTGCGCCACGGTAAAGTTCAGTGGGAAGCCCGACGAGCCTGGGGAGGTTCACTGATATGTTGTACGATAAATCCCTTGAGAAGGATAACTGTGGTTTCGGCCTGATCGCCCACATAGAAGGCGAACCTAGCCACAAGGTAGTGCGTACTGCTATTCACGCACTGGCCCGTATGCAGCACCGTGGTGCAATCCTTGCCGATGGTAAAACCGGCGACGGTTGCGGCCTGCTGCTGCAAAAACCGGATCGTTTCTTCCGCATCGTGGCGGAAGAGCGCGGCTGGCGTTTAGCCAAAAACTACGCTGTCGGCATGCTGTTCCTGAATCAGGATCCTGAAAAGGCTGCCGCCTCACGCCGCATCGTCGAAGAAGAACTTCAGCGTGAAACCCTGTCAATTGTCGGCTGGCGCGATGTGCCAACCAACGAAGGGGTGCTCGGTGAAATCGCCCTCTCCTCGCTGCCTCGTATTGAACAGATTTTCGTCAACGCGCCTGCGGGCTGGCGTCCACGTGATATGGAACGCCGTCTGTTTATCGCCCGCCGCCGCATTGAAAAACGTCTCCAGGACGATAAAGAGTTCTACGTCTGTAGCCTCTCTAACCTGGTGAACATCTATAAAGGTCTGTGTATGCCGGCTGACCTGCCGCGCTTCTACCTGGACCTGGCGGACCTGCGTCTGGAATCGGCCATTTGCCTGTTCCACCAGCGCTTCTCCACCAACACCGTACCACGCTGGCCGCTGGCTCAGCCGTTCCGCTACCTGGCGCACAACGGCGAGATCAACACCATCACCGGTAACCGCCAGTGGGCCCGCGCCCGTACCTATAAGTTCCAGACGCCACTGATCCCTGACCTGCACGATGCCGCGCCGTTCGTGAACGAAACCGGCTCGGACTCCAGCTCGATGGATAACATGCTGGAACTGCTGCTGGCGGGCGGGATGGATATCGTGCGCGCCATGCGTCTGCTCGTGCCGCCGGCCTGGCAGAACAACCCGGATATGGATCCTGAGCTGCGCGCGTTCTTCGACTTTAACTCCATGCACATGGAGCCGTGGGACGGCCCGGCGGGCATCGTTATGTCCGACGGACGTTTTGCCGCCTGTAACCTGGACCGTAACGGTCTGCGTCCGGCGCGCTACGTTATCACCAAAGACAAGCTCATCACCTGCGCCTCTGAAGTCGGCATCTGGGATTACCAGCCTGACGAAGTGGTCGAGAAAGGCCGCGTCGGTCCGGGCGAGCTGATGGTTATCGACACCCGCGGCGGGCGCATCCTGCACTCCGCCGAAACCGACAACGATCTGAAGAGCCGCCACCCGTACAAAGAGTGGATGGAAAAGAACGTGCGTCGCCTGGTGCCGTTCGAAGATCTTACGGACGAAGAAGTGGGCAGCCGGGAGCTGGACGACGATACTCTCGCGAGCTACCAGAAGCAGTTTAACTACAGCGCGGAAGAGCTGGACTCTGTCATCCGCGTGCTCGGTGAAAACGGCCAGGAAGCGGTCGGCTCGATGGGTGACGATACCCCGTTTGCCGTGCTATCCAGCCAGCCGCGCATCATTTACGACTACTTCCGCCAGCAGTTCGCGCAGGTGACCAACCCGCCAATCGATCCGCTGCGTGAAGCGCACGTGATGTCGTTGGCCACCAGCATCGGTCGTGAGATGAACGTCTTCTGCGAGGCCGAAGGCCAGGCGCATCGTCTGACCTTTAAATCGCCGATCCTGCTGTATTCAGATTTCAAACAGCTCACCACCATGAAAGAGGAGCACTACCGCGCCGACACGCTCGACATTACCTTCGACGTGAACGAAGCGAGCCTTGAAGAGACGGTGAATGCGCTGTGTGACAAAGCCGAACAGATGGTGCGTAACGGCACCGTGCTGCTGGTGTTGTCCGACCGTAATATCGCGAAAAACCGTCTGCCTGTACCTGCCCCGATGGCGGTCGGCGCTATCCAGACGCGTTTGGTCGATAAGAGCCTGCGCTGCGACGCGAACATCATTGTTGAAACCGCAAGCGCCCGCGACCCGCATCACTTTGCCGTGCTGTTGGGCTTCGGCGCGACGGCGATCTACCCGTACCTGGCCTACGAAACGCTGGCCCGTCTGGTGGATACCCGCGCGATCGACAAAGATTACCGCGCGGTGATGCTGAACTACCGTAACGGCATCAACAAAGGTCTGTACAAGATCATGTCCAAAATGGGCATCTCAACCATTGCCTCCTACCGCTGTTCTAAGCTGTTTGAAGCGGTCGGCCTGCATGACGAGGTTGCCAACCTCTGCTTCCAGGGCGTGGTCAGCCGCATCGGCGGCGCCGGTTTTGCGGACTTCCAGCAGGATCTGGTGAACCTGTCCAAGCGCGCCTGGCTGGCACGTAAGCCGCTGGATCAGGGCGGTCTGCTGAAATACGTTCACGGTGGCGAATACCACGCCTATAACCCGGACGTGGTGCGCACGCTGCAGCAGGCGGTTCAGAGCGGTGAATACAGCGATTATCAGCAGTACGCTGAGCTGGTGAATAACCGTCCGGCGGCGACGCTGCGCGACCTTATTGCCCTCAATCCGGGCGATGAAGCGGTCAGCATTGACGAAGTTGAGCCGGCATCGGAACTGTTCAAACGCTTCGATACCGCGGCGATGTCCATCGGCGCGCTGAGCCCGGAAGCTCACGAAGCGCTGGCGGAAGCCATGAACAGCATCGGCGGTAACTCTAACTCCGGCGAAGGCGGTGAAGATCCGGCCCGTTACGGCACGAATAAAGTGTCCCGTATCAAGCAGGTAGCATCCGGTCGCTTTGGCGTGACGCCTGCGTACCTGGTCAACGCCGACGTGATTCAGATTAAAGTTGCTCAGGGTGCTAAACCGGGCGAAGGCGGTCAGCTGCCGGGTGATAAAGTCACCCCGTACATCGCCAAACTGCGCTATTCCGTGCCGGGCGTGACGCTGATCTCCCCGCCGCCGCACCACGATATCTACTCTATCGAGGATCTGGCGCAGCTCATTTTCGACCTGAAACAGGTCAACCCGAAGGCGATGATCTCCGTGAAGCTGGTTTCCGAACCGGGCGTTGGCACCATCGCGACCGGCGTGGCGAAGGCCTATGCGGATCTCATCACCATTGCCGGTTATGACGGCGGTACCGGCGCAAGCCCGCTCTCCTCCGTGAAATATGCGGGTTGTCCGTGGGAGCTTGGCCTGGTGGAAACCCAGCAGGCGCTGGTGGCTAACGGTCTGCGTCATAAGATCCGTCTGCAGGTGGATGGCGGTCTGAAAACTGGCCTCGACATCATCAAGGCGGCGATCCTCGGTGCGGAAAGCTTCGGCTTCGGTACGGGTCCAATGGTCGCGTTGGGCTGTAAATACCTGCGTATTTGCCACCTGAACAACTGCGCAACCGGCGTTGCAACCCAGGACGAGAAGCTGCGTAAGAACCACTATCACGGCCTGCCGTTCAAAGTGACTAATTACTTTGAGTTCATCGCCCGCGAAACTCGCGAGCTGATGGCGCAGCTGGGCGTTAAACGTCTGGTGGACCTGATTGGCCGTACCGACCTGCTGAAAGAGCTGGAAGGCTTCACCGCCAAGCAGCAGAAGCTGGAGTTGAGCAAGCTGCTGGAAACCGCGCAGCCGCATCCTGGCAAAGCGGTCTACTGCACCGAGAACAACCCGCCGTTTGATAACGGCGTGCTGAACGCACAGCTGCTGCAGCAGGCGAAGCCGTACGTGGACGACAAGCAGAGCAAAACGTTCTGGTTTGATATCCGTAACACCGACCGTTCCGTGGGTGCATCGCTCTCCGGCTACATCGCGCAGACGCACGGTGACCAGGGGCTGGCGTCGGATCCGATTACCGCGCATTTCAGCGGTACCGCGGGTCAGAGCTTCGGCGTGTGGAACGCAGGTGGTGTTGAGCTGTACCTGACCGGCGATGCCAACGACTACGTCGGTAAAGGCATGGCGGGCGGTCTGCTGGCGGTGCGTCCTCCGGTCGGCTCAGCCTTCCGCAGCCATGAAGCCAGCATCATCGGTAACACCTGCCTGTACGGCGCGACCGGCGGTCGTCTGTTTGCAGCAGGCCGTGCGGGCGAGCGTTTTGCGGTGCGTAACTCCGGTGCCATCACCGTGGTGGAAGGCATTGGCGATAACGGTTGTGAATACATGACGGGCGGGATTGTTTGCGTTCTGGGTAAAACCGGCGTGAACTTCGGCGCAGGCATGACGGGCGGTTTTGCCTACGTCCTGGATGAAGACGGTGAGTTCCGCAAACGCGTGAACCCGGAGCTGGTGGAAGTGCTGGACGTTGATACGCTGGCCATTCACGAAGAACACCTGCGCGGTTTAATTACCGAACACGTGCAGCATACCGGTTCTTCGCGCGGCGAAGAGATCCTGGCGAACTGGCCGGCGTTCTCTGCGAAATTCGCGCTGGTTAAGCCGAAGTCCAGCGATGTTAAAGCCCTGTTGGGTCACCGTAGTCGTAGCGCAGCAGAGCTGCGCGTGCAGGCGCAGTAAGGAATTCAGATGAGCCAGAACGTATACCAGTTTATCGACCTGCAGCGTGTTGATCCCCCAAAGAAACCGCTGAAGATCCGCAAAATTGAATTTGTTGAAATCTACGAGCCGTTTTCAGAAGGCCAGGCCAAAGCACAGGCGGACCGCTGCCTGTCCTGCGGTAACCCTTACTGCGAATGGAAATGTCCGGTACACAACTACATCCCGAACTGGCTGAAGCTGGCCAATGAAGGGCGTATTTTTGAAGCCGCCGAGCTGTCTCACCAGACCAACACCCTGCCGGAAGTGTGCGGCCGCGTATGTCCTCAGGACCGTCTGTGCGAAGGCTCCTGTACGCTGAACGACGAGTTCGGTGCGGTGACCATCGGCAACATCGAGCGCTATATCAACGATAAAGCGTTCGAGATGGGCTGGCGTCCGGACATGACCGGCGTGAAGCAAACCGACAAGCGCGTGGCGATCATCGGCGCGGGCCCGGCGGGCCTGGCCTGTGCGGACGTGCTGACCCGCAACGGCGTGAAGGCGGTGGTCTTTGACCGTCATCCGGAAATCGGCGGTCTGCTGACCTTCGGTATCCCGGCCTTCAAGCTGGAAAAAGAGGTCATGACTCGTCGCCGGGAAATCTTCACCGGCATGGGCATTGAGTTCAAACTGAACGTGGAAGTGGGCCGCGATGTGCAGCTCGACGACCTGCTGAAGGATTACGACGCCGTATTCCTCGGCGTGGGCACCTATCAGTCCATGCGCGGCGGTCTGGAAAACGAAGACGCGCCAGGCGTGTATGACGCGCTGCCGTTCCTGATTGCCAACACCAAGCAGATCATGGGCTACGGCGAAACCGCCGATGAGCCGTTCGTCAGCATGGAAGGCAAACGCGTGGTGGTGCTGGGCGGCGGTGATACCGCGATGGACTGCGTGCGTACCTCCATTCGTCAGAATGCGGCACACGTGATCTGCGCCTATCGTCGTGACGAAGAGAACATGCCGGGCTCTAAGCGCGAAGTGAAAAACGCGCGTGAAGAGGGCGTGGAGTTCCAGTTCAACATCCAGCCTCTGGGTATTGAAGTGAACGCCAACGGTAAAGTGAGCGGCGTGAAGATGGCGCGTACCGAGATGGGCGCACCGGATGCGAAAGGCCGTCGTCGCGCCGAGATCGTTGCCGGTTCTGAACACGTGATCCCGGCCGATGCCGTGGTGATGGCGTTCGGTTTCCGCCCTCACAGCATGGAGTGGCTGGCGAAGCACAGCGTTGAGCTGGATTCGCAGGGCCGCGTAATCGCGCCAGAAGGCAGCGATAATGCGTTCCAGACCAGCAACCCGAAAATCTTCGCCGGTGGCGATATCGTTCGCGGTTCAGACCTGGTGGTGACGGCGATTGCCGAAGGCCGCAAGGCGGCTGACGGGATCCTGAACTACCTGGAAGTGTAAAAAAAAACAGGCCCGATAGGGCCTGTTTTTTTATTTCACGACGCGAAGAGCCGGACGACCACCGCGCGGAGGCGGATCGTCATCAGGGTCATTGTCATCGTGATGATCGGGTTTATCACCATCGATAAGTGACATCACCGTGTCGCTTTCGCGCTCATCGGATGCGTTGTCATCATTAAGGCTGGCAACCTCTTCATCATACGCCGCTTCCGGCTCGAACATAGTTCCCGCACCGTTTTCACGCGCGTAAATTGCCAGCACAGCGGCCAGCGGAACGGAAACCTGACGCGGCACGCCGCCGAAACGCGCGTTGAAGCGCACTTCATCGTTCGCCAGCTCCAGGTTACCCACCGCGCGCGGGGCGATGTTCAGTACGATCTGCCCGTCACGTGCGTATTCCATTGGAACCAGCACGCCCGGCAACGTCACATCCACAACCAGGTGCGGCGTGAGCTGGTTATCCAGCAGCCATTCATAGAAGGCGCGCAGCAGATAAGGACGGCGTGGGGTAAGTTGTGACATTTCCACAGTCATTAGCCTCGGCCGAGACGCATTTCACGTTCCGGTTCAGTTAAGGATGCCAGGAAAGAGTCGCGCTCAAAGACGCGAGTCATGTAGCCCTTCAGCTCTTTCGCGCCAGGACCGCTGAACTCTACGCCCAGGGTCGGCAGACGCCACAACAGCGGTGCCAGGTAGCAATCCACCAGGCTGAACTCATCGCTCAGGAAGAACGGTTTCTGACCAAACACCGGGGCGATTGCCAGCAGCTCTTCACGCAGTTGCTTACGCGCAGCGTCAGCTTCAGAAGCGGAACCGCTGGTAATCACGTTCATCAGCGAGTACCAGTCTTTTTCGATACGCTGCATGTACAGGCGGCTTTCACCACGCGCGACAGGGTAAACAGGCATCAGCGGCGGATGCGGGAAACGCTCATCCAGATATTCCATAATGATACGGGATTCCCACAGGGTCAGCTCGCGATCCACCAGCGTCGGTACGCTTTGGCTCGGGTTGAGATCGATCAGATCCTGAGGCGGGTTATCCTTTTCCACATGCTCGATCTCAAAACTGACACCCTTCTCGGCCAGCACGATACGAACCTGATGGCTATAAATGTCAGTAGGACCAGAAAACAGCGTCATTACCGAACGTTTGTTGGCAGCGACAGCCATGAAAACCTCCAGGTATATTCAGAATTTTTACTGCTACCAGCCCAACAGGGGCCAGCCAGATGTTGTATCGCCCATCCCAGAGAAAACACATTGTTCAAGAATCGAACAAAAATCGAGTAGTCACCGATATTTGGGCAGAAAATTGGATGATAGTTTACCAGATTTTGATGGCTTTGTGGTGAGGGGATTCTGGAAATGTGGAAAAAGAGAAGATATATGCATGGATATTGTGGATAACCTGCGCATTATCCATAAAAAAACCCGCCGAAGCGGGTTTTTCGCCAATCGTTCTGCGTAAGCAGAATGGATTAACGTTTGGAGAACTGTGGACGACGACGTGCTTTACGCAGACCCACTTTCTTACGTTCAACCTGACGCGCGTCACGAGTAACGAAGCCAGCTTTACGCAGTTCAGAACGCAGGGATTCGTCGTACTCCATCAGAGCACGGGTGATACCGTGACGGATCGCACCTGCCTGACCGGAGATACCACCACCTTTAACGGTGATGTACAGATCCAGTTTTTCTACCATGTCAACCAGTTCCAGCGGCTGGCGAACTACCATGCGGGCAGTTTCGCGACCGAAGTATTGTTCCAGAGAACGCTGGTTGATTACGATTTTACCACTGCCCGGTTTGATGAAAACGCGAGCTGCGGAACTTTTGCGGCGACCAGTGCCGTAGTATTGATTTTCAGCCATTGCCTATAATCCCGATTAGATGTCAAGAACTTGCGGTTGCTGTGCCGCGTGGTTGTGCTCGTTGCCTGCGTAAACTTTCAGTTTACGGAACATAGCACGACCCAGCGGGCCTTTTGGCAGCATGCCTTTAACCGCGATTTCAATCACACGCTCAGGACGGCGGGCAATCATCTCTTCAAAGGTCGCTTCTTTGATACCACCGATGTGGCCGGTGTGGTGGTAGTACATTTTGTCAGTACGCTTGTTGCCGGTTACAGCAACTTTATCAGCGTTCAGAACGATGATGTAATCACCGGTATCAACGTGCGGAGTGTATTCCGCTTTATGCTTACCGCGCAGGCGACGAGCCAGTTCAGTAGCCAGACGGCCCAGAGTTTTACCGGTCGCGTCAACAACATACCAGTCGCGCTGTACGGTTTCTGGTTTAGCTGTAAAAGTTTTCATTAAAAGCTTACCCAAATAATAAGTTACACGTTGGTGAACACCCAAACGTTTAGTCAGTTGAGGTTCACACGACAAAGTCCGGCAAACCTACCCCTTCGAATAGCACATGCCGACACATAGAAAGTTTCGGGAAAAAAACCTTCTCGTAACGTGGGGTCGCAAGATTATAGAGAAGTTGAGGTCAAAGATCGACCCTTAAATGTGATTTGGAATGGGTTTTTCGGGGCCACGGAAAATGCCGGGTGGCGGCTGCGCCTTACCCGGCCTACAAGGCTCCCTTCTCAGGGAGAGGGTGGTATTTATTACGGCATATGCTCCAGCTTCAGGTACTCCTCGCTCTGCATCTCCTGCAGGCGAGACAGGCAGCGCTGGAACTCAAACTTCAGCCGCTCTCCCTGGTAAATCTCATATAAAGGTACCTCGGCGCTGACCACCAGCTTGACGTGGCGCTCATAAAACTCGTCCACCAGCGCAATGAAGCGTCGTGCTTCGCTCTCCATCAGCCGCGTCATCACCGGCACATCCAGCACCATCACGGTGTGGAACAGACGTGAAAGCGCAATGTAGTCGTGCTGGCTGCGGGCATCCACGCAAAGCGTCGTAAAGGAGACCGCCAGCGTTTGGTTTTCGACGCCAAGGGTGAGGAGCGGGCGATGGTTAATCTCGAGCTCCGGGGCGTGCTCGCGTTTTGCTCCCGCCAGCGCCAGCCAAAGTTTATCCATCTCGCGGGTGGTATCGGCATTTAGCGGCGAAAGCCACAGGTGCGCCTGGGTCAGCGTGCGCAGACGATAATCGACACCGGCATCGACGTTCATAATGTCACAATGCTGTTTGATAGCGTCAATGGCGGGCAGGAAGCGTGCCCGCTGCAGGCCGTTGCGGTACAGATCGTCCGGCGGGATATTCGACGTGGCCACCAGCGTAATCCCGCGGGCAAATAACGCCTTCATCAGGCCGCCTAACAGCATGGCATCGGTGATGTCAGACACAAAAAACTCATCGAAGCAAAGTACGTCCGTTTCCGCCTTGAACCGGTCGGCCACAATCTCCAGCGGATCGCTTTTACCCTGCAGTGCGGTCAGCTCTTCATGCACCCGCAGCATAAAGCGGTGAAAGTGCAGACGCTGTTTACGCCCCCCCGGCAGGCCCTGGTAGAACATGTCCATCAGCCAGGTTTTTCCGCGACCGACCCCGCCCCACATGTATAAACCGCGCGCCGGCGCGTGAGCCTGTGGCGCTTTTTTACCGAGCAACCGCCCAAACGCCGCCTTTAGCCCGCCATTCTGTTCGGTTTCAGCGGGTTTTGCCGTGAGCTCCTGATAAATCATCTCCAGACGACTTACCGCCTCACGTTGAACGTCGTCAGGCTGATGAGTGCCCTCGTTAAGGGCCAGTTGATATCGCGATGCAGGGGACAGGTTTTGCATAATCTTATTGTTATTCCTTCAATTAACGCTCACCAGCAGACGTGACTGATGAAAAAAAGGCCGTTCTACACTACGCGATGATACGTCAGGATTCCACTTCTGCAGAAATAGCGGTTATAGTGGCATTATCAGGCACAGGCAGGAGCCGAGCCAACACCCTACGGAACAACAAGACAACGGGAGAAGTTCATGACCTGGGAATATGCGCTAATCGGTTTAGTCGTCGGCATCGTCATCGGTGCTGTGGCCATGCGTTTCGGTAATCGCAAATTGCGTCAGCAGCAGTCACTGCAGTACGAACTGGAAAAGAACAAAGCCGAGCTGGAAGAGTATCGTGAAGAGCTGGTCAGCCATTTTGCCCGCAGCGCCGAGCTGCTGGACAACATGGCGACCGACTATCGTCAGCTGTATCAACATATGGCAAAAAGCTCCAGCAGCCTGCTGCCGGAAATGACCGCTGAAACCAACCCATTCCGCAACCGTCTGGCTGACTCAGAGGCCGGTAACGATCAGGCGCCCGTTCAGATGCCTCGCGACTACTCCGATGGCGCGTCCGGCCTGCTGCGCGGCGGTGTAAAACGCGATTAATCGCACAACCTGAATTTATTTTACGGGCGCAGCGATTGCGCCCGTCCTTTCTTCATGACCCCAGCTATCATTTAGTTAAACACCTCATTGTTCAGCGGTTTAAAATTCAATAACATCAACGTGTTTTTGGGGCCGTTTTTCCTTTATTCCAGGTTACGAGAGTCAACATCGATGAAGAAAAAAAACCAGCTGTTGAGCGCTATCGCGTTAAGTGTCGGGTTATCTCTCTCGGCATCCGTCCCTGTATTCGCTGCTATCCCCTCCCAGGTGCCTGGCCAGGCGGCCATTCCAAGCCTCGCACCCATGCTGGAAAAAGTGTTGCCTGCGGTCGTCAGCGTTCAGGTTGAAGGCACGGCGGTACAAAGCCAACGCGTCCCTGAAGAACTGAAAAAATATTTTGGCGATGAGTCTCCCGACCAGCAGGCGCAGCCTTTTGAAGGCCTGGGCTCTGGCGTCATTATTGATGCAGCTAAAGGCTATATTCTGACTAACAACCATGTCATCAGCCAGGCCGATAAAATAAGCGTCCAGCTAAACGATGGCCGCGAATTTGATGCCAAACTGATTGGCGGCGATGACCAGAGCGACATCGCGCTGCTGCAGGTGCAAAACCCGAGCAATCTGACCCAGATTGCCATCGCGGATTCTGACAAACTGCGCGTCGGCGACTTTGCCGTCGCCGTGGGCAACCCCTTTGGCTTAGGGCAAACCGCCACCTCCGGGATCGTCTCCGCGCTGGGGCGTAGCGGCCTGAATCTGGAGGGGCTGGAAAACTTTATCCAGACCGATGCCTCAATCAACCGTGGAAACTCCGGAGGGGCATTGCTCAACCTTAACGGCGAGCTGATTGGGATTAACACGGCGATTCTGGCCCCGGGCGGCGGCAGCATCGGGATCGGTTTTGCTATCCCCAGCAATATGGCCAAAACCCTGGCGCAGCAGCTGATCCAGTTCGGTGAAATCAAACGCGGGCTGCTGGGCATTAAAGGTATGGAGATGAGCGCTGATATCGCAAAAGCGTTCAACATCAATGTACAGCGCGGGGCGTTTGTCAGTGAAGTGCTGCCAAACTCCGGCTCCGCAAAAGCGGGCGTGAAATCGGGGGATGTGATCGTCAGCCTGAACGACAAACCGCTGAACAGCTTTGCAGAACTGCGTTCGCGGATCGCCACAACCGAACCTGGCGCCAAAGTGAAGCTGGGCCTGATACGTGACGGTAAGCCGCTTGACGTTGAAGTGACGCTGGATAAGAGCACCTCTTCCTCGGCCAGCGCGGAGCTTATTGCCCCGGCGCTGCAAGGGGCTACGTTGAGCGACGGTCAGCTGAAAGACGGTACGAAAGGCATTAGCATCGACACCGTCGAGAAGAGCAGCCCTGCCGCGCAGGCCGGATTGCATCAGGATGACGTGATCATCGGTGTAAACCGCAATCGCGTGCAGTCTATTGCCGAACTGCGCAAAGTGCTGGAAAGCAAACCGGCGGTTATTGCCCTGCAGGTCATGCGTGGCAATGAGTCCATCTATATTCTGTTGCGCTAAGCATTTGCGATCCGGACATCACCGCTGCATGTGATGTCCGGATAACTCATGTTATGCTGCAAATCGTTCCTTTTTTAACGAAACGCGCATCATGCTTTCAAAGCTCTTACGTTCTATTGTCATCGGTTTGATTGTCGCTGGCCTGCTGCTGCTGGCGCTGCCGTCTTTACGTCAGTTCAATAAACTGTCTGCTCCCCAGTTTGATAGCACGGATGAAACGCCGGCCACCTATAACCAGGCCGTCCGCCGAGCCGCCCCCGCCGTAGTTAACGTCTATAACCGCGGCCTGAATAGCTCAGCCCACAACCAGCTGGAGATCCGCACCCTCGGCTCCGGCGTGATCATGGACGAGCGCGGCTACATTATTACTAACAAGCACGTGATAAACGATGCTGACCAGATCATCGTCGCCCTGCAGGATGGCCGCGTGTTTGAGGCATTACTCGTTGGGTCTGACAGCCTGACCGATCTGGCCGTCCTGAAGATTAACGCCACGGGCGGTTTGCCGGTCATCCCGATCAACCGTAAACGTACCCCGCATATTGGTGATGTCGTCCTGGCGATTGGTAACCCTTACAACCTGGGCCAGACCATCACCCAGGGGATTATCAGCGCGACAGGTCGTATCGGCCTCAACCCATCCGGACGGCAGAATTTCCTGCAAACCGATGCCTCCATCAACCACGGTAACTCCGGCGGTGCGCTGGTCAACTCGCTGGGCGAACTGATGGGCATCAACACCCTCTCGTTCGACAAGAGCAACGACGGTGAGACGCCTGAAGGGATCGGCTTTGCCATTCCGTTCCAGCTGGCGACCAAAATTATGGATAAGCTGATCCGCGACGGACGCGTGATCCGCGGCTATATCGGTATCGGCGGGCGCGAAATTGCGCCGATGCATACCCAGGGCGGCGGAATCGATCAGATCCAGGGCATCGTGGTTAACGAGGTGGCGCCAGGGGGTCCGGCTGCCAACGCGGGAATTCAGGTAAACGATGTGATTGTGTCGGTCAACGGCACGCCGGCGGTCTCTGCGCTGGAGACGATGGATCAGGTGGCAGAAATTCGCCCGGGTTCTATCATCCCTGTTGAGGTCATGCGCAACGATAAGAAACTGACGCTGCACGTAACGATTCAGGAATACCCGGCAACAAACTGACAGGCATAAAAAAACGGAGCGATAAGCTCCGTTTTTTGCCGGGAGACGGTTCGTATTACTTGTTAACGAACTCTTCGCCCAGGGTGATATCTTTCTTCAGCGTATCCAGCATGCCTTCCATCGCGTGTTGTTCAAACGCGCTCAGGGTACCAATGGATTTACGCTCTTCGATACCGTTTTTACCCAGCAGCAGCGGCTGAGAGAAGAAGCGAGCGTGTTCGCCATCGCCTTCAACGTAAGCGCATTCAACAACGCCTTTCTCGCCCTGCAGAGCGCGAACCAGTGACAGACCGAAACGTGCAGCCGCCTGGCCCATAGACAGGGTTGCAGAACCGCCACCCGCCTTCGCTTCCACCACTTCGGTGCCCGCATTCTGGATGCGTTTAGTCAGGTCAGCCACTTCCTGCTCGGTGAAGCTCACGCCTGGGATCTGCGACAGCAGAGGCAGGATGGTGACGCCAGAGTGACCGCCGATGACCGGAACTTCCACTTCTGTTGGCTGTTTGCCTTTCAGCTCAGCAACAAAGGTGTTGGAACGGATGATATCCAGCGTGGTTACGCCGAACAGTTTGTTTTTGTCGTAAACACCTGCTTTCTTCAGCACTTCTGCCGCGATAGCAACGGTGGTGTTCACCGGGTTAGTGATGATACCGATGCACGCTTTCGGGCACACTTCAGCAATCTGCTGCACCAGGTTTTTCACGATGCCCGCGTTGACATTGAAAAGGTCTGAACGATCCATGCCCGGCTTACGCGCTACGCCTGCAGAAATCAGCACCACGTCGGCACCCTGCAGTGCAGGACGTGCATCTTCACCGGAGAAGCCTTTGATTTTTACAGCAGTTGGGATGTGGCTCAGGTCAACCGCCACGCCTGGGGTTACCGGAGCAATATCGTACAGGGAGAGTTCTGAGCCTGAAGGCAGTTGGGTTTTCAGTAGTAGGGCAAGCGCCTGGCCGATACCACCAGCAGCGCCGAGGACTGCGACTTTCATCCTAAACTCCTTATTATGGTTAACTTAAGTATCTGTAAATCCGTTGCGGCGACCATAATTCAGCAAGTAAATAATTACAATTTTCGTAGCTAAAGAATTTGAGGTCACGCGACTTTATCTCTCACCAGAAAACTATCTGACGACAGAGGGCAACGCATTAAGAGGTGGTTACAATACACCCTGCCCCGCCACCAAAACAACATCATTTTGATAACATTTAATTTACTTTTAAGCTTATTTGCGCGGCGTGACCCAGGCATGTTTTCTGATAACGAAATCTGATAAAATCACTCCCTTTCATAACATTATTTCAGCCTGGCGCTGAGTAGATAATTTGCATAAAAATTCATCCACATGCATAATAATGTTGTTTCTATCGTCATATTCCGGGTGACTTATGCGAAGCTCGTCTAAGCAAGAAGAATTAGTTAAGGCGTTTAAGGCGCTACTTAAAGAAGAGAAATTCAGTTCTCAGGGAGAAATTGTTCAGGCGCTGCAGGAACAAGGCTTCGATAATATCAATCAGTCGAAAGTCTCCCGCATGTTAACGAAATTTGGCGCGGTGCGTACCCGTAACGCCAAGATGGAGATGGTCTATTGCCTGCCAGCAGAACTTGGCGTGCCGACCACCTCCAGCCCGCTCAAAAATCTGGTTCTGGATATCGATCATAACGACGCCGTAGTGGTGATCCACACAAGCCCCGGCGCCGCACAGCTGATTGCCCGCATGCTGGACTCGCTGGGTAAAACGGAGGGTATCCTCGGGACTATCGCCGGCGATGACACCATCTTTACCACACCGGCTAGCGGTTTTTCCGTGAAAGATCTCCACGAAGCGATTCTGGTTCTGTTCGAACAGGAACTCTAATCCCCTCTCCCCGTAGCGCCGCTGCGGGGATCGTTCTGCTTCCGCTGCGTTCTCCCCTCTTTTCTACTGCCCTTCACTTTGACAAATAGTGCTTTTTACCACTCATTAACATTCACATGGTGAATGCTAAATCAAAGAATCGCACAAAAAATCAAAAGTTGATATCCATATGATTTCATTAGCTATCACCAACAAAAACGTGCAAAAAACACCCAATATTATGCAATTTGGTTATAAAAAAAGGACTGGTTAACACGTAATAACAATAGAAATCATTAGTCTGGTATTAATTTTTACCGTTATTAGTGTATACTTGATTTTGTGATGAGGGTCACGAAACAAGACCCCACTAAAAAATTCGACGAGGTAAGAATCATGAAAATCAAATCAACTGTAGCGGCTCTGAGCGTCCTGTCTGTCCTGTCATTCGGTGCTTTCGCGGCTGACTCTATTAATGCTGACCAGGCGCAATCCCGTCAGGCCATCGGTACGGTTTCTGTCGGCGCGGTCGGCACATCGCCAATGGACATGCATGAGATGCTGAACAAAAAAGCGGAAGAACAGGGTGCATCATCCTATCGCATCATCGAAGCGCGTTCTGGCGACCACTGGCACGCCACCGCTGAGCTCTACAAATAAGTTTTAGTAATAGCTGAAAACGTAAATATCCACTCAACGGCACCAGGCATAAAAATAGCGGTTCAACCCTTCTCGCCGTTGAGTAAAAACCCTATTCAGGAGTAAAGACTATGAAAACCAAATTGATCATCGCAACCCTCGGTCTGGCATCCGTTCTCTCTTTCGGCGCAAGTGCAGCCGTACAGCAGGTGAATGCCGACCAGGCACAAAATCTACAGCGTATGGGCAGCGTCTCCGTGACGTCTGTCACTGGCTCACCGATGGATATCCGTCACGAACTGGCCGCCAAAGCTGAAAAAGCAGGTGCCAGCAGCTATCGCGTCACCGAACTGAATCAGGGTGACCACTGGCATGCAACTGCAGAACTGTATAAATAAACCCTCGTCGTATCTCATCATACGACTTGCCCCTGGCCTCATGGTCAGGGGCTTTTTTCATTCAATGCCGCGCGTTAAAGCGCAACTGCCCTTCAAGCTCTTCTTCCGCTTCATCGAACAGCAATATCAGCGCGCCAAAACGTCTTCGCAGCTTATCGGGCAAATGGATAAACTCAATCTCCAGCGGGAGCGGCAACAGACTGCCGGTGACCACGTCCCAAAGCGTATCCAGATTCGTCACGCTTTCCCTTTCAAGATCAAACACCCGGATAAATTCCCGGTAGAAGTCTTCCTGACTGTCGATCTCGTCAAAATCAAACGTATAGGTTTTCATTGCCAGCCACCCAGTCCAGGCGAGCGGCAGCTGCCGCCCTGTCTATTATAATCCCCCAATATGCAGGGTTTTAACTTCCAGATACTCTTCCAGTCCCAGCACGGAGCCTTCTCGTCCAAGACCTGACTCTTTTACGCCGCCAAAAGGCCCGAGCTCCGTGGAGACGGCGCACTCGTTAATGCCAATCATCCCGCTCTCGATGGCCTGTGAAACGCGGAAGACCCGTGAGAGATTCTGGGTATAAAAGTAAGCCGCCAGCCCATAAGGCGTATTGTTGGCGCGCTGGATGACCTCATCCTCCGAGGTGAAACGAAAGCACGCCGCCACCGGGCCAAACGTCTCTTCTTCTGCCAGCTTCATGCCTTCATGGCAGTCGCCCAATACGGTTGGCATCCAGAAATTCCCGCCAAGCGGATGGGGCTTACCTCCTGCCAGTACGGTTGCGCCCCGGGCAACGGCGTCGTCGACATGCTCACGCACTTTGTTCACCGCAGAAGGTTCAATCAGCGGCCCGACGACCACCCCCTCCTCAAGACCATTACCCACCTTCAGCGCATTCACCGCATCGGCGAGTTTATTCACAAATTTGTCGTAGACGGTTTCCTGAATATAAAAACGGTTCACGCTGACGCAGACCTGCCCGGCATTGCGAAACTTGTTGGCGATCGCGCCCTTAACCGCTGCGTCGATGTCCGCATCCTCAAAAACGATATACGGGGCATTTCCGCCCAGCTCCATCGAGACTTTCTTCATGGTTTCGGCTGCGTTACGCACCAGCGTTTTGCCGACGGAGGTTGAGCCGGTAAAGGAGATTTTACGCACGTCGCGGCTTGCCATAATCGCATCGCTGATTTCATGCGTATTCCCGGCAACGGCGTTGAGAACGCCGTCGGGCACACCGGCCTGTTTCGCCAGAGTAAGCAGCGCAAAGGCGCTGAGCGGCGTGTTGTTGGCCGGTTTAATAACTCCGGTACATCCGGCCGCCAGCGCCGGGCCTAACTTGCGGGTGAGCATGGCCATTGGGAAGTTCCACGGCGTAATCGCAGCGGCCACACCAATGGGTTCACGGGTCGCCAGAATGCGTGAGCCAGGTTTGATCGGTGGAATAATTTCACCATTCGCGCGTTTAGCCTCTTCGGCAAACCACTGGATAAAGCTGGCGGCGTACTCCACTTCGCCCTCCGCTTCTTTCAGGGGTTTGCCCTGTTCGGTGGTCATTAACCGCCCGAGCCAGCTTTTATTCTCAATAATCAATTCATACCAGCGGTATAGAATCGCCGAGCGTTCTTTCGCGGTTTTGGCACGCCATGCCGGGAAGGCTTTGGTGGCCGCTGCGATAGCCTCTTCGGTTTGTGATTTACCCGCTTTGGCAACTTTCGCGATGACTTCCCCGGTAGCGGGGTTAAACACATCGAAGGTCGTATCCAGCGTTTTCCAGATTCCGTTGACCAGATAGCCGGTCTGAAAAAGGATGTGGTCCTGAAGCGCCTGGGTCGTCATGTGTCCTCCCTTTCTGAAATGTAAGAACGTGCTGGAATAAGTATAGCCACAAAAAAACCGACGCTTTTGGCGTCGGTTTTTTTACTTCAGTCAGTTATCCGTGAGGGCATTCTGGTAGCGATGCAGCATAAACACTAGCCTTCCTACCGGCTCGGTCACCTGAGGCGGCGCTTCCCAGTGCTTGAGCTTTTCCTGATAGACATCGAGCTCTTCAAGCAGCTGCGTAAAGTAACGACGCCGTTTGTCATCGCTGCCAGCGGAAAGCACATGATCGGCGGTACGACGTAACTGGCGGTGGAAGGCCGACAGATCGTCGTTGATCGGCACGGGCGCGTTACGCAAACGCTGGTGCGCGATGATCAGGGTTAACGCCAGGCGGAATTTCGCGATGTCGCCCGGGAACTTGTTCAGCAGTAAAAACAGCTGCTGGTAGAGCGCGGGAAGGTGGTTCTCTTTACGGCGCGCGGTATTGGTTGTCAAAGACGACACGGCAGCCGACACGAACTGGTTCAACAGCACGCGGCCCGTTCTTGCCTGCGAGTTATCCCGCACCAGCAGTATCACCATCATGGCCAGGAAACAGCCCACCAGCTGACCTAACGCACTGTCCAGGAACTGGCTGAAATGGAAGGTCATGGGGTTATCGAGCACGATGATGTTAATCGTACTCGCCAGCGCACCCAGCGATCCCAGGCGCCGCTTTTGCACTTCAATGCCGATAAAGAACGCCATTACCGCCAGGCTAATACAGAGCAGCAGCATGCTCTGCTGCGTCGAAGGGATGATGACCAGGAAATAGAACGCGCCTATCGGCAGGGCGGCAATGGCGCCGTACAGGAAATCGATGGCGACCATACGCGGATTAGGCAGACGCATCGCCAGTGCGGTAACGACGGCAATCATCACCATCGCGCCGTTGCCGGACGTCCAGCCCGTCCACAGCCAGAACAACGTGCCGAGCATACAGGCAAGAGTCGTACGCCAGAAGTTGACCATCGCGTGATGGCGCTCAGCGGATTCCGCCTTGATCACCACTTCGCCCTGCAGTACCTCTTCTTCTGCCGCGCTGATTTTGGTGTTACCAATCACGCCGCGTTTCAGCAGCAGGTAGCGCGTCGCGGCGCCGACCCAGGTGTAGATCGTTACCGGCGTGTCGCGCTCCCCAGTCCAGGCAATCACCCGGCGCATACGCTTAAGCTGCTTATGCACGTCCTGCACGGTTTCCACCGGCTCGGCGAACAGTTCGCGGAACGTATCGGTGACCGCTTCCGGCCGGGTGTTCTGAATCAGATAGGTTTCACATGCCTGGGTAATCAGCGTCAGAGAGACAGTATTGAGGGCTTTAAGGCGACGATTTGCGCGGGCCCAGCGCGAGGACTCCATGTTAAGGTTGCTGCGCATCCCTTCCAGCGCCTGCGTGCGACGAACAAGCCCGCTCCAGGCTTTATCGACCTCTTCGCTGTCGCCGTGTTTAATACACAGCTGCATCAGCTGGTATTGAGCAACGATCAGCGCGTCAAGCTCACGGTCGACTTCCTGCTTGATGGAGCGCGGAGAGAACAGCAGATCCGCGACAATCGCACTCACGATACCAATGACAATCTCGCTGCAGCGCTCAACCGCAAACTGCGGGGCGAGCAGCGGCTCGGACTGAATGGTGATGATAATAATCAGCGCGGTATAGCCCGCCAGCCCCCAGGCGTAGGAGTTCTCCACTTTCACCAGAGACGAGATCCAGGTGCAAAAACCCGCCCAGATACAGCACACCATCAGCATCAGCAGCGGCGTGCGGATCATCAGAATAATAATGGTGAGCGCCGCGAGACAGCCGATGAACGTCCCGATGATACGCAGCATCCCGCGATAGCGGATCGCGCCTGAATAGGGTTCCCCACCCGCGGCAAAGGCCGGACCCGCCGCGACAATAGCAGCCGTCAGCACTGCCCAGCGAGGGGTTTCAAGCTGGAAGTGAAAGCCAACAAACAGCGCCAGCACAATGGCACACGCCAGCTTCACGGCGAAGCGAATGTGCTGGCTGGCGATGGAAAAGATGCCCATAGCGATTAACCAAACTCGCGCAGACGGTGGGCGATTTTACGGAAGAACGAGTCCTGGCTGGCATCCCGATCTTTTTCACCGGTAATCACCACCGTCGCCGTGGTACCCGCAGGCCACAGGTTGCCCTGCTGTTCGTCCAGATGGATACGGACCGGCACGCGCTGGGCCAGACGCACCCACTCGAGGTTGGAATCCACCGTTGCCATCCCTTTGGCATCATTCGAACTGCTGGAGTTAGTCACCCCTGCGGCGACGCTGTCGACAGTTCCTTTAAAGACGCGATTGCTGCCCAGCGGCGTAATTTCTGCCCGGTAGCCCGGGCGTACGCCTTCCAGCTTGGTCTCTTCCATATAGGCGAGTACGTAGAAGGAGTTCTGTTTCACCAGCGCCACGGCGGTTGAGCCACGGGTAATGAATTCCCCGGCATAGACGTTAAGGTTGGTCACCCAGCCATCGGACGGCGCGCGGATCACGGTACGCTCGAGATCGAGCTTCGCCAGATCGCGCGTTGCCTGCGCTTTCGCCAGCTGGTGCAGCACGGTTTGCAGCACGTTGTTGGACTGGTCAATCTCTTCACGGGACATTGCCTGAACGCCAAGCTGGTTACGGCGGCCAGCCTCGCGGCGTTTCTCCGCAGCCAGCGCCTGGTAATAGGCCACGTCCGCTTCCGCCTCTTCCAGCGCTTTCTGGTAACGAGGCTGGTCGATGGTGAACAGGACCTGATCTTTTTTCACCAGTTGGTTATCGTGAACGTTGACGGCCGTAATAAGACCGGCCACGTCAGGAGCGATTGCCACCACATCGGCGCTGAAGCGTGCATCACGCGTCCACGGTGATTCAGTGTAATAGACCCAGGCGCGGAAAATAGCGATGAAGGCGAGGATAACCAGCGCCATGGTGATGGCAGTGCGGGAGATTTTTCTTGTTAGCGTTTTCACATCAACCTCAGACAAACATGCGCGATATCAGGTAAAACAGGCAGCAATACAGCGCGGTATTGAACAATGCAGGGTGCCAGACGAAATCGTAGATCCCGGTAGGGACCAGCACCTTGCGCACCAGCCAGAAGATCGCCAGTGATAAAAGAAGCTCGAAAAATATCGGTGGGAAGGACAGACCGAACACCACGATAACGGGAAACAGACTCATGTTGACCTTGATTAGAGAGAGTGCAGGCTTCAGAATTTTTTTAGCGCGCGCCATCGCAGGAGAGCAAGAAACGCCGGGCGAGAATGGCGCAGCCGTTATGTAATAAATAATATATTAACGTAACTGTTATGCTGTTATCTATAATATGTGATCTAAATCACTTTTAAGCCAGAGTGAACAATGGAACGTTTAAAACGCATGTCGGTCTTCGCCAAAGTGGTTGAACTGGGCTCCTTTACCGCCGCTGCACGCCAGCTTCAGATGAGCGTCTCATCCATCAGCCAGACGGTGTCCAAACTGGAAGATGAGCTTCAGGTCAAGCTGCTCAACCGTAGCACCCGCAGCATTGGCCTGACGGAAGCGGGCAAAATTTACTATCAGGGCTGTCGCCGTATGCTGCTGGAAGTGCAGGATGTTCACGAACAGCTCTACGCCTTCAACAACACCCCCATCGGCACGCTGCGCATCGGGTGTTCTTCAACTATGGCACAAAATGTTCTCGCTGCCATGACGGCGGATATGCTGAAAGAGTATCCCGGGCTTACCGTTAATCTGGTGACGGGTATCCCGGCACCGGACCTGATTGCCGACGGTCTGGACGTGGTGATCCGCGTCGGCGCGCTGCAGGATTCCAGCCTGTTCTCGCGTCGGCTGGGCAGCATGCCGATGGTCGTCTGCGCTTCCAAGAGCTATCTGGCCCAGTACGGTGTTCCGGAGAAACCCGCCGATCTCACCAACCACTCGTGGCTGGAATACAGCGTGCGGCCCGACAATGAATTTGAGCTGATTGCCCCGGAAGGGATCTCCACCAAACTGCTGCCGGAAGGGCGATTTGTCACTAACGATCCGATGACCATTTCGCGCTGGCTGGTGGCCGGCGCCGGGATTGCCTACGTGCCGTTAATGTGGGTGATCAACGAGATCAACAGCGGCGTGCTTGAGATCCTCTTCCCGCGCTACCAGTCCGATCCGCGTCCGGTGTACGCCCTGTATACCGAAAAAGACAAACTCCCGCTAAAGGTGCAGGTGTGTATTAACTATCTGACCGAGTATTTTGTGGACGTAGCAGAGCTGTTTCAGGGGATGCGGGGAAGAAGGAAAGAATAGGTTTTGTAATTCGAGACACCTCTCCCGGTTTGGGAGAGGGTTAGAGTGACGGGAAAACTTACGCCGTGCCGCCCACCGTCAGGTTGTCCACTTTCAGCGTTGGCTGGCCCACGCCAACCGGCAGGCTCTGGCCCTCTTTACCGCAGACGCCCACGCCGTTATCCAGTTTCAGATCGTTACCGACCATCGAGATCTGCTGCATGGCTTCAATACCGGAGCCAATCAGCGTCGCACCTTTCACCGCTTTGGTCACTTTGCCCTTCTCGATCAGGTACGCTTCTGAAGTAGAGAAGACAAACTTACCGGAGGTAATGTCCACCTGGCCGCCGCCAAAGTTAGGCGCAAAGATACCGTAATCTACGGATTCGATAATCTCCTGCGGCGTGGATTTACCCGGCAGCATGTAGGTATTGGTCATACGCGGCATCGGCAGATGCGCGTAAGATTCACGGCGTCCGTTGCCCGTCGGCGCGACGCCCATCAGGCGCGCGTTGAGTTTGTCCTGCATGTAGCCTTTCAGCACGCCATTTTCGATCAGCACGTTGTACTGGCCGGGCGTACCTTCATCGTCGATAGCCACCGAGCCGCGACGGTCAAGCATGGTGCCGTCATCCACCACGGTGCACAGTTCAGAGGAGACAAGCTGCCCGATCTGACCGCTGAAGACCGACGTCCCGCGACGGTTAAAGTCGCCTTCCAGGCCGTGGCCTACCGCCTCGTGCAGCAGCACGCCCGGCCAGCCAGCACCCAGTACCACCGGGAATGAGCCCGCCGGCGCCGCGACGGCATTCAGATTCACCAGCGCCATGCGCACGGCTTCTTTTGCCCACGCGTCAGCGCGCGCTTCACCGTCAACGTCGCCCAGGAACCAGTCATAGCCGAAACGACCGCCGCCACCGCTTGAGCCGCGCTCGCGCTTACCATCATCGTCGACCTGCACGCTGATGGAGAGACGTACCAGCGGGCGAACGTCTGCCGCCAGAGTGCCGTCCGTTGCCGCCACCAGAATCAGTTCATACACACCGCTCAGGCTGGCTGAAACTTCCTGCACGCGTTTATCCGCCGCACGGGCGACTTTGTCCACGCGACGCAGGATATCCAGCTTCTCTTCACGGCTCATGCTTTGCAGAGGATCGATGCTGGTATAGAGCGCAGAGTGCTGCACTTCTCCAAGGGTTTTCACGCGACCATCGCCGGTATCACGCACAATGGTACGCGCGGCCTGCGCGCTCTGCTCAAGTGCAGCCAGGCTAATCTGATCGGCATAGGCAAAACCGGTTTTCTCGCCGCTGACGGCGCGGACGCCGACGCCCTGGTCGATGTTGTAAGAGCCATCTTTAATGATGCTGTCTTCTAAAACCCAGGATTCGTGATAGCTCGACTGGAAATAAAGGTCGCCGTAGTCGAGACGGCGTTCGGTCAGTTGACCAAGAATGGAGAACAGGTCCTGATGATTCAGGCCGTTCGCTGCGAGCAAATGTTCACTTACCAGGTTCAGACTCATCGTATTGCTACTCGTTCGTTGCCGCCCGTGGCGGTATAAAGATCGTATTTATTGAGAGTGAGGCAATTACCTGCCCACGTCAAATCATTGCTGTGCATCTTTGCGCGGCTGGCGCAGCACCTCGTTAATCTGCGGTTTATCGACCGGACCGGTAATGCGGTAGCGCAGAATGGAGACCTTGCTCCACAGCGGCCCCAGCACTTTGCTGGCGGCAAACACCGCCGCACCGACAATCGGGTTCACCACAAAGGCCGCCGCAACGCCCACGCTCGCGGAAATTTCCGGTGCCACCACGGCTTCCATATCCAGTTCGCGGCGCACGAGGTTGACCGAGCCTTTCATGGCGATATCCGCTTCCAGGCCATCCACCAGAGTATCGTCCGTATGCAGAACGCCGTCCTTAATCCATGCCGTACTGCGGATGGAATCGTAGTAGAAACCTTCGCTGAACGTATCGCTGAAATCGAAGCGCAGCTTGCGCAGCAGCGCATCAAAACTCAGCAGGCGCAGGATCTGCCCGGCGCGCCCCGTGCTCACGTCGGCGATCTCACCTTTACCAAAGTGGGTTTTCAGAATGCCGTTCAGCGAGGCCTCATCCGGCTTCCACGGAGCGTCACGCCAGTGAAGATCGTAATCGACGTCAAATGACGAGCCGCGCAGCGGCGTGCTGATACCAAAGAAATTGGCTGCCGCATCCAGCTTGTTGCCTTTAATGTCACCCTTGAGGGACGTTCGCTGTTCGCCCGGGTTATTCACCCATTCCCCTGCGGCCGTCATGCGGCCAAAGCCGGTATCAACCAGGCCACCGGAGAGCGTAAGCGTGTTGGCCTGAATAGTGAAATCACCGTCAATACGGCCATATTTCTGCCCCCACAGCCAGCACTCAGCGCAGCGCAGCTGGAGATCGGGCCAGCCGCTAAAATCGACGCGGGAGGCATTACTCAGCGGAGACGCTTCCGCCGGTTTATCTTTCCCGCTCGTGGCGCTTGCCGGGTTGTAGTAGAGATAGCGAATCGCCGCCTGCCATGGCGCGTGATTGCGCATGGTCAAAGTACCGTTGATCTCTCTGCCCTGGGCCTCTACCTTCGTGCCGTTAGCGCCAGGCTGCGAGACGATGCTCAGGTTGTTCCACTGCTGCCCGCCCAGCATCAGCGAAGGCGTACGTACGGTAATGGTTTGCGGGAACTGGGCGGTTTCATCAACGTTTTGCCCAACGCCTTTCTGGAACAGCGCTAGCCACTCTGCACCGTCCATCGGTGGGAGATTCAGCTCAACGCCCGTCTGCTCCGGCAGCGGCGGCGTGGAGCGGCTATCCGTTGTCCAGATGGCTTTGTCGAGGGTGAGCTTGCGGTTAAGCAACCAGCGGCTGTTGAAGTGGTTTGTCCCGCCCGCGCTGCCGGTCAGTGCGAAGCTGTTCAGGTTGCCATCGACGTTCAGCTTTACCGGCAGCGGCTGTCCGGCCTGTTTATCCAGCGGCGCTGGCAGCTGGCTTCGAATATTCTTCAGGTCACCCGTGATGTCGACCTTATACTGGGCTCCCGCGTGATAAGGCAGGTCGATTGCCACTTTACCCTGCCAGGCGACCGCGCCATCCACCGACGCCTCAATGGGCTTCGGCAGGACGTCCATACGCGCTGGCTGCCAGTTACCGTCCAGATTGACGGCCACCTGATAAGCCTTTTCACCCTCTGTGGTCGTGAAGTCGATATTCACGGGCTGATTAAACCAGCTGGCAGTAAGCGGCTCGCTCTTCAGGTTACCGTTCTCAAAGCTGAACTGCCCGCTGAGATTTTTCAGCGTGCTTTCAAGGGGTTTGATGAACAGGCTGTTATTCTTCAGGCGGACATCACCTTTGGCGGTGGTCATCTCTCCGTCCAGCGGGATATCAAGATGTAAGCGAGCATTCACATCGCCATCAAGCTGCAGCTGCTGAAGCGTCGCCGCCAGTGACTCTTTCAGCGGCGTCTCCTCAAAGTACGGTCCTACCGCCTTACCGGGACCGTTGATCTCGGCATCAATCAGCAGCTTCTCTTTGGAGTAATCCGGGATGTTGGCCGTCAGATTGCTGGCCGTCACGCCGCCCAGCGCCACGCTGTCGGACTTCATCCAGAGTCCGTCATTGAGGAAATTAAGTTCGATATCCAGCTTTTTCAGCGCGGGCCAGCCCGGCTGGAACGCGAAGGTAGCGTCATGCAGCGGGACCAGAACCTGGAACTGACCTTCATTGTGTTTGTACGGGAACAGATGGGGATTACCGCCGTAGACCAGCGTGGCATTATCCGCCTGACCGCCCTGAATCGCGCCGCTGAGATAGTCTACCAGCGCTTTCCCCATCAGGTTTTCAGGGAAATAGCGCCAGGCCTGGGAGCCATCATCGGTACTGATCCCGGCCAGAATCCCCAGCCATGGCTCATCGCCTTCAGGCTGCAGATAGCGAAAATCGCCGCGCGCGTGCACCGCTTTCGCTTTGACGTCGATATGCCGGCCATCGAGCTGGAAACCCTTATCGTTACGGAGCCAGTTAAGCACTGCGTTGCCCTGTTCGATTTCCAGCGGCGCACGGAAGACCGTCTCGTAAGGCATTTTGGCGTCGTGCATATCAACCGTCAGCCTGCCGTTCTCCACGCTGCCTTCCAGCTTGCCGCTAAAGTGCTCCGCCCCCGGCAGCAGCTTCCACTGCTTCCAGGCAAGATCTTTCCATGTCGCCTGGAAACGGGTTTTTTCGGTCGCCTGAAGTGGGATATCCAGCGCCAGAGAATCTATCTTTCCGCTCGGCTGCGTAGCCAGCCAGATCTCGCCCAGGTCAGGAGAGAGCTTTGCCGCCATCGAGCGTAGCCCTTCAATGGCGGCCAAATCCAGGTTACTGGCACGGATGCGCAGCTCGTCGCTGCGTTTACTGGCCGTGCCGCCAACGTCCTGCTCCGGCATCCAGGCCAGCGTCAGCGCACCGCGCGGCCACGGCTTGCCGTCCATCGTGATGCGCGTATCGGGAATGGCAAACTGCCAGCCCTCTTTCTCCTGCGTCACGTGCGCGGTGAGGTTATCGACGGAAAGCTGATGCTGTTGTTTTTCGCCTTTCCAGCTCGCGCCCCCCTGCTTGAGCCAGATATCACCGCTGGCAAATTCGCCTTTCGTCAGGGTCAACCAGCCCTCAAGGCTGAAGCGGGCCGTTTCCAGCTGCATGTTTTGCTGGAGCCAGTCGCCAAGCCACGGCTTGACGTCCACATCGTCGGCCTGAAGCCAGACTTTGCCGTTATTTAACAGGCCGTCATCGTCACGCAGATCCATGCGTACCTGCATCACGCCGTGCTGGCCGTTCAGGCTTGAGAGATTGACCTGCCCCTCGGCGCGGTGCCGATCCTTACCGTTAAGCCAGGTAAGCTGCGGGATCGCCAGCTCGGCGCGCTGCCCGGAAAGGGTAATAAAGCTCACTTCGCTGTCGCGCAGATCGAAATGATCGAACTGGCGGAGGAAAAGATCGCTGAAGCGGTTAGCTTCAAGACCCTGACCGCTATCGCCGCCAGACAGCGGCGTATTGGTCAGAAACTGAAGCTGATAAAAGGTGAGATCGCGAAACTGCCAGCGCAAATGCAGCAGGCTTTGCCAGACGTCCAGCGCCAGGGTCACGCGTTTGATTTTCAGGTAGCCGCCATCTTTCAGGCTGGCGTTGATATCACGGACATCGAGCGTCGGGCCAAAATTCTGCCAGTTAGCGCTAACCTGACTTACGTTCACCGGCACGCCGGTGGTGGATTCGATTTTCGCCAGCAGCTGCGGACGCCAGCTGTCCAGATGCGGTAAAACGAGGCGTAGCCCGCTCACGAGCAACGCGACAATCACGACCAGCGTTGCCCCTGTAAGCAATAAAATCCCCGGCAATCGCCTCACGCATCTCTCCTTGTCAGCTTCGTCACGCAGCGTACTGCGCTTACATCATTACGACGTCAAACTGCTCCTGGTTATAGAGCGGTTCAATTTGTACTTTTACCTGTTTGCCGACAAAGATTTCCACTTCCGCCAGCGCGTGTGACTCTTCGCCTTTCAGCGCTTCAGCCACCGCAGGGGAAGCATAGACCAGAAAACGATCGGAGTCGTAGGCATGATGAACACGGACGATTTCACGCATAATTTCGTAGCAGACGGTCTCAACCGTCTTTACCGTTCCGCGTCCATGGCAGGTTGGGCATTCATTGCACAGCACATGCTCCACGCTCTCGCGGGTACGCTTACGCGTCATTTCCACCAGCCCCAGCTGTGAGAAGCCGTTAATGCTGGTTTTCACGCGGTCTTTGCTCAGCGCCTGCTCAAGCGAGTGCAGCACGCGGCGACGGTGGTCTTCATTACTCATATCGATGAAGTCGATAATGATAATGCCGCCCAGATTGCGCAGACGAAGCTGGCGCGCAATGGCCTGAGTGGCTTCGATGTTGGTGTTGAAGATGGTGTCATCCAGGTTGCGATGACCGACAAAAGCGCCGGTGTTGATATCGACGGTAGTCATCGCTTCGGTCTGATCGATGATCAGATAGCCGCCTGACTTCAGCTCGACCTTACGCTCCAGGGCACGCTGGATCTCGTTTTCGACATCATAGAGATCGAAGATCGGCTGACGCCCGGTGTAGTGCTCCAGCAGGCCAGGCATCTCAGGGATATATTCGGCGGTAAACTCGAGCAGGGCCTCGTACGTCAGACGAGAGTCCACGCGAATGCGGTCGAGCTGCGCGTCGGCAAAGTCACGCAGAACGCGCTGCGCCAGCGCCAGCTCACCATAAAGCTGATAGCGGGTCTGGTTGCGTTTTTTACGCTCCATCACTTTTGTCCAGACGCGCTTCAGGTAAGCCGCATCCGACGCCAGGTCTTCCTCGCTGATCCCTTCCGCGGCGGTACGGATGATAAATCCGCCCTGTTCATCGCAGTAGGCGCTGACCACTTTCTTCAGACGCTCGCGCTCGGTTTCACTCTCAATACGCTGCGAAACGCCCACGTGCGACGCGCCGGGCATAAAGACCAGATAGCGGGAAGGTAAGGTGATGTCGGTGGTCAGACGAGCGCCTTTGGTACCGAGGGGATCTTTCACCACCTGCACCATCAGATCCTGTCCCTGACGCACCAGTTCAGAAATGTCGCGTACGGCAAACTGCTTTTGCTCTTCGCCCGCGACGCACTCGGTGTGCGGCATGATATCGGAGGCATGTAAAAATGCCGCCTTATCGAGTCCAATATCTACAAAAGCCGCCTGCATACCCGGTAGTACACGACTGACACGACCTTTGTAGATATTGCCTACTATTCCGCGCCGCGCTTCACGCTCAATATGAATTTCCTGAAGAATGCCACCATCAATATAGGCCACACGGGTTTCCGAGGGCGTTACGTTTACCAACAATTCAGCCGTCATAATTATCCCTTCCCTCACGCAGTGAGTTAAAATTGCTCAGCAACTCATACGTTTCCACCAGCGGTAAGCCGACTACGGCGTGATAGCTGCCATGAATCTTCCTGACAAAACAGCCACCCAGCCCCTGAATACCGTATGCACCTGCTTTATCCATCGGTTCACCGCTGGCAATATAAGCGGCGATGTCGTCGTCGGTAAGTACTCTGAAGGTCACTTCCGTCACCACCAGGCAGTCCAGCACGTGCTGGCTGTCAGCCAGCGCGACGGCCGTCATCACCTGATGCGTTTGTCCGGACAGCTTGCGCAGCATGCGCGCTGCATGATCGGCGTCGTGCGGTTTCTCCAGCACTTCACCGTTCAGGATAACGATGGTATCTGCCCCCAGCACGGGAAGATCGCGTGGCACACTGGCCACGCCCGCCTGCGCTTTCTCCCGCGCCAGACGTGACACGTACTGTTGAGCACTTTCGCCCTCAGCACGTTTTTCTTCAATGCCGGTCACGATGCGTTCAAAAGAGACGCCTAGCTGCGTCAGGAGTTCCTGACGGCGCGGGGAGCCGGAAGCGAGATACAAAGACGTCATAGAAACCTTTTATTGCACAGCAAACTGCTGGCGAACCTTACGCATCAGCAGGAATAGCCATGGCCAGAGCACACCGTTTACTACACTACTCCAGAACACTTCCGGTCGGAAAGAGACGTTGATCACTAAAAACTCTGCCCAGAAAACAACGATATCCGCAGCGAGCGACAACAACATCACAACCAGGGCCTGTTGCCAGAGCGCAAGGTTACGGAAGAGCTGGAATTTGAGTGCGACGAGGTACGCAATAATGCTCATGGACAAGGCGCGCACGCCAAGCGTAGAGCCGCTAATGAGATCCAGTATGGCACCCATCACGAAACCCGTGCCGACATTTACGCGATGCGGCAGGGCAAGGATCCAGTAGAGTAAAATGAGCAATACCCAGTTTGGCCGGAAAACGAGAATGTCATCCGGCCAGGGCATAACCTGCAGTAACAGTGCAATAAGAAACGAGAGCCAGATGACCCAGCGTCCCTGGCTACGATAGCTTGCCACTACTGCCCTCCCGAAGAGAGTTTAGGCGGTGGCGGCGCATCCGGCAGCGGCTGCGTTAACCCGGTTGCCGGCGCCGGGACTGGCGCAGGCGGCCCCATGGAATCCGCAGGCGGAAGAACCTGCGGCATCATCTGCATCAGGCGCTCGTTTGCTACGCTATGGACCTCTTCAGGCGTCATCGGGTTAGCCCCGTTACGATCGGCCCCCCACAGCAGCAGCAGATAGCGCAGACGCTGCAAACCAGCAGTTGGACGCGCCTGAATCACGGTATAGGCACGCTGGGTATCCAGCTTGACGGAAGAGACCACCGCAACCGGATAACCTTCAGGGAAGCGTCCACCCAGACCAGACGTCACCAGCACGTCGCCTACGCGGATATCCGTGTTAGCCGGCAGGTGTTCCAGCTGCAGGTCGTCCGTACAGCCGTTACCGGCCGCGATCACGCGGATGTCGTTGCGCAGGACCTGGATCGGCAGCGCATGCGTGGCATCGCAAATCAGCAGCACGCGGCTGGTCAGTTTAGCCACGGCAACAACCTGGCCTACTACGCCTTTATCGCTGATAACTGGCTGGCCTTCATACACCCCGTTCACGCTGCCTTTGTCGATCACAACCTGATCGCTATAGGGGTCGTTCACGGTGGAGATCACCTGCGTGACCATTTTCTGCTCATCCTGACGCAGCGGCGAGCCGAGCAGTTCACGCAGGCGCGCGTTTTCCTGCTTGTATTGCCCCAGCATCAGCAGTTCGCTGTTTTTCAGCAACAGTTCCTGACGTAATGCCCGGTTTTCGAGTTCGAGTTGGTCACGCGAAGACAGCGTTTGAGAAACGGAGTCGAGCAGTTCACGGGGACCATTTGAAACAAAGTAGAAAGGACTGACGGCGGTATCCATGTACGTTCTGATCTGGCTGAACGTACCGAGGCGGCTATCGGCAATAATGACCCCAAGCGCAACCAGAACCGCCAGAATGAGGCGAAACTGTAGCGATGGGCCACGGCTAAAAATTGGCTTCATAGGCTATGCGTATTCTCGCGTCAGAGAGAAAGGGTAGCAAATTGCTACCCTCTCAAACTCGACTACTCTTCGCTGAACAAATCGCCGCCGTGCATGTCGATCATTTCCAGCGCCTTGCCACCACCACGGGCGACGCAAGTCAGTGGATCTTCTGCAACTACGACAGGAATACCTGTCTCTTCCATTAACAGGCGGTCGAGGTTACGCAGCAGCGCACCACCACCGGTCAGAACCATACCGCGCTCGGAGATATCGGACGCCAGCTCTGGTGGACACTGTTCCAGCGCGACCATTACCGCGCTCACGATGCCCGTCAGTGGTTCCTGCAGTGCTTCCAGAATTTCGTTGGAGTTCAGGGTGAAACCGCGTGGAACACCCTCAGCCAGGTTACGGCCACGTACTTCGATCTCACGCACTTCATCGCCCGGATACGCAGAGCCGATTTCATGTTTGATACGCTCTGCGGTGGCTTCACCGATCAGAGAGCCGTAGTTACGGCGCACATAATTAATGATGGCTTCGTCGAAGCGGTCACCACCGATACGTACGGAAGAGGAGTACACCACGCCGTTCAGAGAGATAACGGCCACTTCAGTGGTACCACCACCGATATCCACCACCATGGAACCGGTCGCTTCAGACACAGGCAGACCTGCACCGATTGCCGCCGCCATTGGCTCTTCAATCAGGAACACTTCACGCGCACCTGCACCCTGGGCAGATTCACGGATTGCGCGACGTTCTACCTGGGTTGCGCCAACCGGTACACACACCAGAACACGCGGGCTTGGACGCATGAAGCTGTTGCTGTGAACCTGCTTGATGAAGTGCTGAAGCATTTTTTCAGTCACGAAGAAGTCGGCGATAACGCCGTCTTTCATTGGGCGGATAGCGGCGATGTTGCCAGGGGTACGACCCAGCATCTGCTTCGCGTCATGACCCACTGCGGCCACGCTTTTTGGCGAGCCTGCACGATCCTGACGAATGGCCACAACGGAAGGCTCATTCAATACGATGCCTTGTCCTTTTACATAAATAAGGGTATTCGCGGTACCCAGGTCAATGGACAGGTCATTGGAAAACATGCCACGAAATTTTTTCAACATACTAAGGGATAATCCTGAAAGCTGGGGCGGAAAACAAAATCCGCTTACTTTACCAACCACACGCAGCAGCGACAAGGCGCAAAAATCATCTGCAACGGTGAAAATTTATGCAGTACGTTTCCTGATGTTACAAAATCATCCCCTGACTCCTTCAGGGCTGAGTAAACAGTTGCGTTCCCCACTGACGTTTGTAACCCATTAAAGGTCGTTCACTGGCTTTTTGCTCGACATACTCAAAGCTACAGGCGCGATATTCTACGTGAAAACAGCGTAAACGGCAGGTCAAACAGAGTATCTTTGCAAATATTTTTTCACGTTGGTGTCAAGCGGTTGAGAGGCAGCAAAAAAATCCCCCTGACCACCCATCACGCCGCGCGCTGTTAACATCTGCCATTCGCTTCTGGAGCGCACGCCCGTGGCAAACACTTGTGTTCGCGTTCCCTTGCATGCTTCTACCAGACTCTGTACCAGAAGCTGGTTTTCGGTACGCTTCTCAATATTTCTTACCAGCCCCGGATGTAGCTTTAATAACTCCACATCCAGTTCCTTGATCCAGTTGGTACTGACCAGCGTTAAACCAGCCTGCGTCACCGCTACACGCGCACCGAGCGCATTGATCAAACGTACCACCGGACGTAACCGGCTGATGTGTTGACCTACATCGGCCTCAGCAAGTTCAAAAATAATGTGTTTGCGCTGTGATTTTTCGCATTGCATTAATGTATCACGTAGCCAGCGCTGAAAACGTGGGCGTATTAACGACTCAACGGTGACCTGTAACGCCAGGTTTTCTTCAGGCCAGAAGGATAAAAACGGAATCAGCCGGGTAATTTGCTGGCGGTCATACTCTTCGGACAGCCCAAATTGCAGCACCATCGGCAGATATTCCGCAGAGATGACCTCTTCGGTACCGTCAAAAATACGACACATCAGTTCACGGTGATGAACATTGCCGTTTTTCATCACCGCGGGTTTTTGATAAATACGCGGTCCGCCGCGGCTAAGCATTTGCTCAATCAGCGTTCGCCAGCGCACGTTGCCGCGCCCTTTTTCCGGCAGCGAGTCATCATACACCGCCCATCCGTTCGCCCCCTGTAAGACAGCGTTGCGGGTAGCGGCTTCCGCATGTTCCATTACCTGTTCTGTCGATTGTCCGCCACGCCAGGCGCAGATCCCCATATGGACCATATCGTCCCTGTCGAGCATTTTGCTCTGCGGCAGCGCATCCACCGCCTTCAGCAGCTGGCTGGCGATGCTTTCCGACTCCTTCAGCGTACGGTGCGGCAGTAACACGGCAAAGTCACTGCGGTGATAGCGGGCCAGTAATGCGCCCGGGTAGCGCATAATAAAGGTGGAGAGCAGGTTGATTAGCGTAAAGAGATTTTCTTCCGCGGCCCGCTGTCCCCAGGTGTCGCGCAGGAGATCGAAATCGGGCAGGCGAATCATCATCACTACCCCATGTGTCCCCACTTTTTCTGAATCGTCGAGCAGCGTGGCCAGCTGATTATCAAAGAAAAGACGATTGTTAAGGCCAGTTTTATTATCCTGCGCAGCATAAGAGCGGATCAGCGTATCCATACGGCTGCGCTGGTCGCTGGCAAACTGGACTTCGGAGAGCAAGGTATCCAGCGCGCTGCTGGCGCGTGAAGGCCACTCGTGGACTGAGCCACGAACCTGCGGGCCGCGTTCACCGTTCAGGATACGTACGGAGCGCATCTCCAGCAGCTCCTGGCCGGAGAGCTGGCGGCGCAGCCAGCGGACCGCGAGAAAGATCAGCAGGACGATAAACGCCACCGCGACGGTGAGCGGCGCGGTGGTCATCATGGATCGGAAATAGCTGGCCATCGGATCGAGATAGACCATGCGTATGGTCATCCCTGGATTTTTGAGGGAATGCACCGTTACTTCCCGATACTGGCTCACCACGCCCGCAGGTCGATAGCTCCCCGGCCGTTCATGGCTTAAAACACGATGCTTTCCCTGCTGAATGTCGATCTGAACAATATCAACAGGTACCATCAACTCATCAAGCTCACTGGTAAGCGTTGGTAGCGGCGTCGTTAGCAGACGCGTATCAATCACCGACGCGACAGACTGTACCCGGTTGACCAGTTTGTCCTGAATGGCGTTGTAAAAGCTGAGAGAGCAGCCCAGAAGGGTGACAAAAATGGTAAGCCCCGTCAGCAAGGTGATAAAAGCTGAGAACTTCGTCGTTAATCGCATCCTTGAGATTACTCCGTGGGTTGATGGGGGATAGCGAGTAAGCGCTAACTTGCATTTCAAATGCGGCATACTACCAAATCGGGTGTATCTGGCAATTTATTGCGTTAAATCGGCACCGCGTTTCCCTGAGCGAGTATAGTCTTCAGAAATTATTTTCCAATCATATGAGTCGAGAGGACCCCGTATGCAGGCTTTGATCTTAGAACAGCAGGACGGCAAAACGCTTGCCTCAGTGCAGCCGGTAGAAGAGAGCCGCCTGCCGGAAGGCGAAGTAACCGTCGACATCGACTGGTCCAGTTTAAATTATAAAGATGCGCTGGCTATTACCGGTAAGGGTAAAATCATCCGAAATTTCCCTATGGTGCCAGGTATTGATTTCGCGGGCCGGGTTCATACCAGCGAGGATCCGCGCTTCCATCCGGGCCAGCAGGTGCTGCTCACCGGCTGGGGTGTGGGTGAAAATCACTGGGGTGGGCTGGCCACGCAGGCGCGCGTGAAGGGCGACTGGCTGGTGCCGATGCCGAAAGGCATGGATGGCCGCAAGGCGATGATCGTCGGTACGGCAGGCTTTACCGCCATGCTGTGCGTGATCGCGCTGGAAGAAGCGGGTATCCGCCCTGAGTCGGGTGAAATTGTCGTCACCGGCGCCAGCGGCGGCGTGGGCAGCACGGCTGTCACGCTGCTCCACAAGCTGGGCTATCAGGTCGCTGCGGTTTCCGGCCGTGAAAGCACCCATGACTATCTGCGCCAGCTCGGTGCAAACCGCATTCTCAGCCGTGACGAATTCGCTGAAACCCGTCCGCTGGAAAAACAGGTCTGGGCAGGGGCTGTGGATACCGTAGGTGATAAGGTGCTGGCAAAAATCCTGGCGCAGATGAACTACGGCGGCTGCGTGGCAGCCTGCGGTCTGGCGGGCGGATTTGCCCTGCCAACCACCGTGATGCCGTTTATTCTGCGTAACGTCCGCCTGCAGGGTGTGGATTCCGTGATGACCCCGCCGTCTCGTCGCCATGAAGCCTGGGAACGGCTGGTGCGCGATCTGCCGGAATCTTTCTATACCCAGAGCGCGACGGAGATAAACCTGAGCCAGGCGCCGGAATACGCCTCTAAGATCATGGACAACCAGTTCCACGGCCGCGCGCTGGTGAAAATCGCCTAATCTTCAAATTTTCGTGACATATTCGCGCGAATCCCTCTCCTCCGTCATGCTTAGGAAAACGCATGACGGAGGATGCCATGAAAAACCGAAAACTGACGGAAGCCGACGTAACGTCTGAGTCTGTCTTTATGCTACAGCGCCGCCAGATCCTGAAAATGCTTGGCATCAGCGCCACCGCGCTCTCGCTCTCGCCTTCGGCTCACGCCGACCTGCTCGACTGGTTTAAAGGCAACGATCGGCCAAAGGCTCCTTCCGGCGCCCCGCTCACCTTTACGAAACCGGCTGAATGGCAAAACAAACTGACGCTTACGCCGGAAGATAAAGTCACCGGCTACAACAACTTCTACGAATTTGGTCTCGACAAGGCCGATCCTGCCGCCAACGCGGGAAGCCTCAAAACCGATCCGTGGACGCTGAAGATTGATGGCGAAGTGGCGAAACCCCTGACGCTGGACCACCACGATCTCACCACCCGTTTCCCGCTAGAAGAGCGTATATATCGCATGCGCTGCGTGGAAGCCTGGTCGATGGTTGTGCCCTGGGTCGGCTTCCCGCTGCATAAATTGCTGGCGATGGTTGAGCCCACTAGCAGTGCAAAATATGTCGCCTTCCAGACGCGCTATGCGCCGGACGAAATGCCCGGGCAGAAAGATCGGTTTATCGGCGGCGGGCTTGATTATCCGTATGTAGAAGGGTTACGTCTCGACGAAGCTATGCACCCCCTCACCCTGCTGACCGTCGGCGTTTACGGTAAGGCGCTTCCGCCGCAGAACGGTGCCCCCATCCGTTTAACCGTACCGTGGAAATATGGCTTCAAAGGGATTAAATCTATCGTCAGCATTAAGCTTACCCGTGAGCGGCCGCCAACCACCTGGAATCTGGCGGCCCCGGACGAATACGGTTTCTTCGCCAACGTGAACCCGCATGTGGATCATCCGCGCTGGTCGCAAGCGACCGAGCGGTTTATTGGTTCCGGCGGTGCGCTGGACGTGAAGCGCCAGCCGACGCTGCTGTTTAATGGTTATGCGGATGAAGTGGCCTCGCTTTATCGTGGTCTCAACTTACGGGAGAACTTCTGAGTGCGTCTAACGGCAAAACAGATTACCTGGCTGAAAGTGCTGCTGCACCTGGCCGGGGTACTTCCTTTTATTTGGCTGTTCTGGGCCGCCAGTCAGGGGCTCTTTAGCGCAGACCCGGCCAAGGATATCCAGCATTTTACCGGTCGGATGGCTCTGAAATTTTTGCTGGCCACCTTGCTCGTCTCGCCGCTGGCGCGCTACGCTAAACAGCCCTTATTGATACGCACCCGTCGGCTGTTAGGGCTATGGTGTTTTGCCTGGGCAACGCTGCACCTTACCAGCTATGCCCTGCTGGAACTGGGAATTAACAATCTGGCGCTGCTTGGCCGCGAACTGGTGACACGCCCTTATCTGACGCTGGGCATCGTGAGCTGGGTGGTTTTACTGGCGTTAGCGCTAACCTCCACGCAATATGCACAGCGAAAACTGGGCAGGCGCTGGCAGCTGCTGCACAACTTCGTCTATCTTGTCGCGATCCTCGCTCCCATTCATTACCTGTGGTCGGTGAAGATCCTCTCCCCGCAGCCGGTCCTGTACGCACTGGCCGCCGTGGCGCTTTTAGCATGGCGTTATAAGAAGTTCCGCCAGTGGTTGCGATAGTTCGCGAAACTGTGCGTTTTCCCGCAGATTACCCGTCAACCGCAAATCTTTTTCGGATAGCGGTTGATAATCTTCCCTGATAAGACCAGTATTTAGCTGCTAAATGCTACGAAATCGTTATAATGTGCGACCTTGGTTCGCCTGACAGCGGTTTTAAGCCTCTGAAAAGGTGACATTTGCGTTTCGAAGGTATATTTTGTCTTTTACCCGAAAATCGCAGGAGATAGCGGCATAATGACTGATAAGTTCCATATCTTAGTTTTGAACGGACCGAACCTGAACATGCTCGGCACCCGTGAGCCAGAGAAGTACGGCACGCTGACATTGAGTGAAATTGTTAACCGTCTTGGAACGGAAGCAGCGTCGCTGAATGTGGATTTGGATCATTTTCAGTCGAATGCGGAGTACGCAATCATCGACCGTATTCATCAGGCTAAAGACAATGTGGACTATATCCTGATCAATCCGGCCGCGTTTACGCACACCAGTGTTGCTATCCGCGACGCACTGCTCGCGGTGAGTATCCCGTTTATCGAGATCCATCTGAGTAACGTGCACGCCCGAGAGCCGTTCCGCCACCATTCGTATCTGTCAGATATCGCTGCTGGCGTTATCTGTGGACTGGGCGCTGACGGCTATTCATACGCTTTACAGACAGCGGTAAAACGCTTGTCACAATCACACTAAACAAGAGTACGGAACCCACTCATGGATATTCGTAAGATTAAAAAACTGATCGAGCTGGTTGAAGAATCAGGCATCTCCGAACTGGAAATTTCTGAAGGCGAAGAGTCTGTACGCATCAGCCGTGCAGCCCCAGCCGCTAGCTTCCCGGTAATGCAGCAGGCTTATGCTGCGCCAGTGCAGCAGCCTGCGCTCTCCGCAGCCGTTGCACCAGCAGCTGAAGCCGCACCTGCCGCTGCAGCAGAAATCAGTGGTCACATCGTACGTTCCCCAATGGTTGGTACTTTCTACCGCACCCCGAGCCCTGACGCGAAGGCGTTCATCGAAGTGGGTCAGAAAGTCAACGTCGGCGATACCCTGTGCATCGTTGAAGCGATGAAAATGATGAACCAGATCGAAGCAGACAAATCAGGTACTGTGAAAGCGATTCTGGTCGAAAGTGGTCAGCCGGTTGAATTTGACGAGCCGCTGGTCGTCATCGAGTAACGAGGCGAACATGCTGGATAAAATTGTTATCGCCAACCGCGGCGAGATCGCACTGCGTATTCTTCGTGCCTGTAAAGAACTGGGCATCAAGACCGTCGCTGTGCACTCAAGCGCGGATCGCGATTTAAAACACGTATTGCTGGCGGATGAGACGGTCTGTATTGGCCCGGCTCCGTCCGTAAAAAGCTATCTGAACATCCCGGCTATCATCAGTGCCGCTGAAATCACCGGCGCGGTGGCAATTCATCCGGGTTATGGCTTCCTCTCTGAGAACGCCAACTTTGCTGAGCAGGTTGAACGCTCTGGCTTCATCTTCATCGGCCCGAAAGCCGACACCATCCGCCTGATGGGCGACAAAGTGTCTGCAATCACCGCGATGAAAAAAGCCGGTGTTCCAACCGTACCAGGCTCTGACGGCCCTCTGACCGACGACATGGATGCTAACCGTGCTCATGCTAAACGCATTGGCTATCCGGTTATCATCAAGGCGTCCGGCGGCGGCGGCGGTCGCGGTATGCGCGTTGTGCGTAGCGATGCTGAACTGGCGCAGTCCATCTCCATGACCAAAGCAGAAGCGAAAGCCGCTTTCAGCAATGACATGGTATACATGGAAAAATACCTGGAAAACCCACGCCACATCGAAATTCAGGTGCTGGCTGACGGTCAGGGCAACGCAATCTATCTGGCAGAACGTGACTGCTCCATGCAGCGTCGTCACCAGAAAGTGGTCGAAGAAGCACCAGCGCCGGGCATTACCCCGGAACTGCGTCGCTACATCGGCGAGCGTTGCGCTAAAGCGTGTGTCGATATCGGCTATCGTGGAGCGGGTACCTTTGAGTTCCTGTTCGAGAACGGCGAGTTCTATTTCATCGAAATGAACACCCGTATTCAGGTTGAGCATCCGGTTACCGAAATGATCACCGGCGTTGACCTGATCAAAGAGCAGCTGCGTATCGCTGCAGGCCAGCCGCTTTCCATCAAGCAGGAAGAAGTTGTGGTGAAAGGCCATGCGGTAGAATGCCGTATCAACGCCGAAGACCCGAACACCTTCCTGCCAAGCCCGGGCAAAATCACGCGTTTCCACGCGCCGGGTGGCTTTGGCGTGCGCTGGGAGTCTCATATCTACGCCGGTTACACCGTACCGCCGTACTATGACTCAATGATCGGCAAGCTCATCTGCTACGGCGAAAATCGTGACGTGGCGATTGCCCGTATGAAGAATGCCCTGCAGGAGCTGATCATCGACGGTATCAAAACCAACGTTGATCTGCAGATGCGCATCATGAGCGACGAGCACTTCCAGAATGGTGGAACTAACATCCACTATCTGGAGAAAAAACTCGGTCTGAACGAGAAGTAAGAGACCTGTGTTGCTAAAAGGCCGGATTATCCGGCCTTTTTTATTTCTGGGGCCTGGAAAGGCTCATCATGTACAATCCCCGCTTTCTTCATCCACAAGGGACAATAAATGGACAAACGTTTTGTTCAGGCCCATAAAGAAGCGCGCTGGGCGCTGTGGCTGACCCTTCTCTATCTCGCAGCATGGTTGGTAACTGCTTACTTACCTGACTCCGCTATTGGCATCACCGGCCTGCCGCACTGGTTCGAAATGGCGTGCCTGCTGGTACCGCTGGTCTTCATCCTGCTGTGCTGGGCAATGGTGAAATTCATCTATCGCGATATCCCGCTGGAGGACGATGATGCAGCTTGAAGTCATTCTGCCGCTTATCGCTTACTTGTTAGTGGTGTTTGGTTTATCCGTTTACGCCATGCGTAAAAGAACGACGGGCACCTTCCTGAACGAGTATTTTCTTGGTAGCCGCTCGATGGGCGGCGTCGTGCTGGCCATGACGCTGACCGCGACCTACATCAGTGCCAGTTCGTTTATCGGCGGACCCGGAGCAGCCTATAAATATGGGTTAGGCTGGGTGCTTCTGGCGATGATCCAGCTTCCAGCCGTCTGGCTATCACTGGGCATACTGGGCAAAAAATTTGCCATTCTGGCGCGCCGTTATAATGCCGTGACGCTCAACGATATGCTGTTTGCCCGCTATCAGAGCCGTTTACTGGTGTGGCTGGCCAGCTTAAGCCTGCTGGTGGCCTTTATTGGCGCAATGACGGTGCAGTTTATCGGCGGGGCACGTCTGCTGGAAACGGCGGCCGGGATCCCCTACGAGACAGGCTTGATCATCTTCGGAGTCAGCATTGCGCTGTATACCGCGTTCGGCGGATTCCGTGCCAGCGTGCTTAACGATACGATGCAGGGATTGGTGATGCTTGTTGGCACCATTGTTTTGCTGGTGGGCATTGTGCATGCTGCTGGTGGCCTGAGCCACGCAGTCGAAACGCTGGAAACCATCGACCCGAAACTGGTCTCTCCGCAGGGCGCAGATGACATCCTTTCGCCAACCTTTATGACCTCGTTCTGGGTGTTGGTGTGCTTTGGAGTGATTGGCCTGCCGCATACCGCCGTGCGCTGTATCTCTTACAAAGACAGCAAAGCCGTGCACAGAGGTATCATTATCGGCACTATCGTGGTTGCGATCCTGATGTTTGGTATGCACCTGGCGGGCGCGTTAGGTCGGGCAGTTATTCCTGACCTTACCGTACCCGATCTGGTTATCCCAACCCTGATGGTTAAAGTGCTGCCGCCATTTGCCGCCGGGATCTTCCTCGCCGCCCCGATGGCCGCCATTATGTCGACAATCAACGCTCAGCTGCTGCAAAGTTCCGCTACGATCATTAAAGATCTCTATCTGAACCTGCGTCCTGAGCAGGCAGAGAATGAACGGCGCCTGAAGCGCATGTCGGCCATTATTACTCTGGCGTTAGGGGCATTGCTGCTGTTAGCCGCATGGCGCCCGCCTGAGATGATCATCTGGCTGAACCTGCTGGCGTTTGGTGGGCTTGAAGCGGTATTCCTGTGGCCGCTGGTGTTAGGGCTCTACTGGGAGCGTGCAAACGCTGCGGGCGCGCTGAGCGGCATGATTGTCGGCGGTGTGCTGTACGCCGTCCTTGCAACGTTTAAGATTCAGTACCTGGGCTTCCATCCGATTGTGCCTTCGTTACTGCTAAGTTTACTGGCGTTTGTGGTGGGGAACCGTTTCGGTCAGCCCGTCCCACAGCCCGCTATGATTTCTACTGATAAATAAAGAGTTTTGCCATGCCGTGGATCCAACTAAAACTGAACACAACCGGCGCTAACGCCGAGGAACTGAGCGATGCGCTGATGGAGGCCGGTTCGGTCTCTATCACCTTCCAGGACACGCATGACACGCCGGTCTTTGAGCCGTTGCCGGGCGAAACCCGCCTGTGGGGTGATACCGACGTTATTGGCCTGTTTGATGCCGAAACCGACATGAAAGAGGTTGTCGCGATTCTGGAGAATCATCCTCTGCTGGGTGCGGGTTTTGCCCACAAAATCGAACAGCTGGAAGATAAAGACTGGGAACGCGAGTGGATGGATAACTTCCACCCGATGCAGTTCGGCAAACGCCTGTGGATCTGCCCGAGCTGGCGCGAGGTTCCTGATGAAAACGCGGTTAACGTCATGCTCGATCCGGGTCTGGCGTTTGGTACCGGCACTCACCCAACCACGTCCCTTTGCCTGCAGTGGCTGGATGGTCTGGATCTGGACGGTAAGACAGTGATCGACTTCGGCTGTGGCTCCGGGATCCTCGCGATTGCCGCCCTGAAGCTGGGCGCGGCAAAAGCCATCGGGATCGATATCGATCCGCAGGCCATTCAGGCCAGCCGCGATAACGCCGAGCGTAATGGCGTTTCCGATCGACTGGAACTGTATTTGCCGGATGCGCAGCCAGAAGCGATGAAAGCCGACGTGGTGGTCGCAAACATTCTGGCGGGCCCACTGCGCGAGCTGGCCCCGCTAATCAGCGTGCTGCCCGTTGAGGGCGGTCTGCTGGGGCTTTCCGGTATCCTGGCAAGCCAGGCCGACAGCGTATGTGAAGCCTACGCCGATCTCTTTGCCCTCGATCCGGTCGTGGAAAAAGAAGAGTGGTGCCGCATCACCGGCCATAAAAAATAAGAATCTGGCGTGGTCATCTGACCACGCCTTTCTCCCTTTGATAATCCTCTCTCCCCCGGTCATTCTTCGGTAAAATAACCACACAAATCACGTTGGTTTGTATTACAAAAATTCACCGGAAGAATATGATGAAACACATTACAGGCAAGGCAGCGCTGCTGGCGCTGAGCATGATCTCGGCTTCAGCATTTGCATCACACTGGAACTACGAAGGGGAAGGTTCACCGGAACACTGGGGCGAGCTGGACGAGGCCTACAAGACCTGTCAAAGCGGAATGAACCAGTCTCCGATTAATATTGATTCGACCGCTAACGCCCATCTTTCCCCGCTGCAAACCCACTACATTGATGGCCCTGTTACACTGACAAACAATGGCCATACCATTCAGGCTGGTGAACAGGCTGACACCCGCGATACCCTTACTCTTGATAAGCAAACCTGGACGTTACAACAGTTCCATTTTCACGCGCCGAGCGAAAATACCGTGCATGGAAAAAGGTACGCGATGGAAATGCATCTGGTTCATAAAAATGCCGGCGGGGAACTGACTGTGGTGGCGGTCATGTTTGATAAAGGGGCCGCAAACCCGGAGCTTGAAAAACTGTGGCGCGTTATGCCTCAGCAGGCCGAGCAGAACGTCTCCATCAAACAGGATCTCAACCTGAACAAACTGCTGCCGAAAAATAAAACGTACTGGCGCTTTAGCGGTTCACTGACCACCCCGCCGTGTTCAGAAGGCGTCACCTGGATTGTGCTTAAGCAACCCTTGACGGTTTCTGCTGAACAACTTGCCAGATTCACCGGGACAATGCATCACGATAATAACCGTCCGGTACAGTCTCTGCATGGGCGTGTTGTGGTCGAATAACGCCCATCCAGAGGCTAAAGATCATGTTCTAAAATGCGACGCAGATCGCAAAGAAGACGGGAAATCTGCTGCTAAAAACAGCAGATTATCCCGCTCAGGTAAGCCCTTTATTCAGAAATGATGAGAAGTTACGGGAAATTGTAAGCGCCCATAAAATAGTCATTCCCGCATAACACAATGATTTAAATAGTGAATAATTCTTAACGGAAAGATTGAGCGGCGATTCCTTGATCTACAACAGTGGATTGTTCAAAGTTTGGCCTTTCATCTCGTGCAAAAAATGCGTAATATACGCCGCCTTGCAGTCACAGTATGGTCATTTCTTAACTCATGCGCATCGGACACCACCAGCTTAGAAATCGCCTGATCGCAGCCCCTATGGCAGGTATTACAGACCGGCCGTTCAGGACGCTGTGCTATGAGATGGGAGCCGGTTTAACCGTATCCGAGATGATGTCGTCTAACCCGCAGGTTTGGGAAAGCGATAAATCCCGCCTTCGGATGGTGCACGTTGATGAACCAGGTATTCGCACCGTGCAAATTGCCGGAAGCGTGCCTGAAGAGATGGCAGATGCCGCGCGAATTAACGTGGAAAGTGGTGCCCAGATTATTGATATCAATATGGGGTGCCCGGCCAAAAAGGTGAATCGCAAGCTTGCAGGTTCAGCCCTTCTGCAATACCCCGACCAGGTGAAAGCTATCCTGACGGCGGTTGTCAGCGCGGTGGACGTTCCTGTTACGTTGAAGATTCGCACGGGTTGGTCGCCGGAACACCGTAACTGTGTAGAGATTGCCCAACTGGCCGAAGACTGTGGCATTCAGGCCCTGACCATTCATGGACGCACTCGCGCCTGTTTGTTCAACGGCGAAGCTGAATACGACAGCATTCGGGCAGTTAAGCAGAAAGTTTCCATTCCGATTATCGCGAATGGCGACATAACTGACCCGCTTAAAGCCAGGGCTGTACTCGACTATACGGGAGCTGATGCTCTGATGATAGGACGTGCAGCTCAGGGAAGACCCTGGATCTTCCGGGAAATCCAGCATTATCTGGACACTGGGGAGCTGCTTGCCCCGCTGCCTCTGGCAGAGGTTAAGCGCTTGCTTTGTTCGCATGTTCGGGAACTGCATGACCACTACGGTCAGGCAAAAGGGTACCGAATTGCGCGTAAACACGTCTCCTGGTATCTCCAGGAGCACGCTCCAGATGACCAGTTTCGGCGCACATTCAACGCCATAGAGGATGCCAGCGTACAGCTGGAGGCGTTGGAGGCATACTTCGAAAATCTTGCGTAATGAAATAAAGAGCTGACAGAACTATGTTCGAACAACGCGTAAATTCTGACGTACTGACCGTTTCTACCGTTAACTCTCAGGACCAGGTAACTCAAAAACCCCTGCGTGACTCGGTTAAACAGGCACTGAAGAACTATTTTGCTCAACTGAATGGTCAGGATGTTAATGACCTGTATGAGCTGGTACTGGCTGAAGTTGAACAGCCACTGTTGGACATGGTGATGCAATACACCCGCGGTAACCAAACCCGCGCTGCGCTGATGATGGGTATCAACCGTGGTACTCTGCGTAAGAAACTGAAAAAATACGGCATGAACTGATACTAATCAGTTGAATGCTTGTTTAAAAAGGCGCTCTTCGGCATGGGGAAGCGCCTTTTTTATTCCCCTGCTTCAGTCCGTCAACGCTTTGTAAACCTTCACTTATCCCGCTTTAAAACCGAAGATTTTGGTGTATATTTCCCCCACCTTACTGGCGCTCTTCTCGCGGAATGACACAATGATTCGTAAATACTGGTGGCTGGTTGTCTTTGCAATCTCCGTTCTCATTTTCGATGCACTCCTGATGCAGTGGATTGAACTGATGAGCACCGAAACCGATAAGTGTCGCAATATGAACTCCGTGAATCCCCTTAAACTCGTGAACTGCTCAGAGCTCGACTAAGCGCTCGATTGCGCAAATCACCTGTTATTACCCACTAAAAACGGGGATTTAAATCCCTTTGAGCCATTACCTGACGGTGATAATGTCTCGCCCTTCTCAACCGCTCTAGCGTAACCCCACACTCGAGTAGAACCGTCCATGCTGGTCAGCCAATACAACCATATCCTTGTCGTCCTCTCCTTTGTTGTTGCCATCCTTGCTGCGTATACCGCATTGAATATGGCTGCACGCGTTGCCGGAAGCGAGGGCGTCGCTGCCCGCGTCTGGCTGGCTGGCGGCGGTATTGCTATGGGTATTGGCGTGTGGGCCATGCATTTTATCGGTATGCTGGCGATGGACCTCTCCATGAGCATGAGCTACAACGCCACCCTGACGGTGTTATCTATGGTCATCGCCGTGGGGTCGTCGCTATTTGCGCTATGGCTCGTTAGCTGCGAGCAATTACGCCTGCGCCGACTGCTGCCCGGAGCGTTGGTGATGGGAAGCGGTATAGTTGCAATGCATTACACCGGTATGGCGGCGCTGGAAGTGATGCCCGGGATTATCTGGGACAAGGTCTGGGTGGCCATTTCGGTCGCGATTGCGCTTGCCGCTTCACTCGCGGCGTTATGGCTGACCTTCCGCCTGCGCCACGAAGCAGCGCAGGTCGTGCTGATGCGCATGGGTGCCGCCATCACGATGGGAATTGCCATTGCCGGTATGCACTATGCCGGGATGAAAGCGGCGCAGTTTCCGATGTCCACAATGGGTCATCATGAGGGTATCAACGGGAGCTGGCTGGCGGTGCTGGTCAGCGTCGTCGCGCTCTCTATTCTTGGGATCACCCTGCTGGTCTCGATGCTGGATGCCCGCCTTCAGGCTCGTACCGCCCTTTTGGCCTCGTCGCTTGCAGAAGCTAACCGGGAACTCGCTCAACTGGCTCTACACGATACCCTCACGCGTCTGCCCAACCGTATCCTGCTGGAAGACAGACTCGATCAGGCCATCAGCAAAGCCGATCGTGAAAGAACCCATTTTGCCCTGATGTTCATGGATCTTGACGGTTTTAAAGCCATCAATGATGCCTACGGTCATGATGTCGGTGACAGGCTGCTGGTCGCCGTTACACAGCGTCTGCTGCTTCTCCTGAAAGGCCAGTTCACCCTTGCACGTATTGGCGGTGATGAGTTTGTTCTGCTGGCAGAGGGAGAAGGTCCGGACGACGCGGCGTCGCTGGCGAATTCGCTGGTACGCGCGATCGATAGTCCATTCAATCTCAGTTCCTATGAACTGGTGGTTACCCTCAGCATTGGTATTGCGCTGTACCCTCACGACGGCAAAACCGAGCGTGAGCTGATGTTTAACGCCGACGCGGCGATGTATCACACGAAGCATATGGGCCGTAACGGTTACCATTTTTTCCAGCCCTCCATGAACACCCTGGCGCAGACCCATCTCCAGTTAATGAACGATTTGTGGATGGCAATCGAGCGCAATGAGCTGCGCCTGCTTTATCAGCCAAAATTCAACGCCCCCGCGGGTCCTGTCCTCGGATTCGAGGCGTTATTACGCTGGCAGCATCCTAAGCAGGGGTTACTGACCCCTGACCTTTTCCTGCCGCTGGCGGAAAAAACGGGGCTGATCATCCCCATAGGCAACTGGGTGATTAATGAAGCCTGTCGCCAGCTGCGGGAATGGCATCTGCAGGGGCATCAAAGCTGGTCAATGGCGGTAAACCTGTCGACACTGCAGTTTGAACAACCTTCGCTGGTTAAAACGGTTCTCGACTGCCTGGCACTTCACCAGGTGCCACCGGAATTGTTGATCCTCGAAGTGACGGAAACCACGGCGATGAGCAACCCGGATGAGAGCGTACGAGTGCTGACAGAGCTGACGGATGCGGGGGTGAAAGCCTCCATTGATGATTTTGGCACCGGATATTCAAGCCTGCTGTACCTCAAACGCTTACCGGCCTGCGAACTAAAAATCGACAGGGCGTTTGTACAAGAGCTTAGCGGGGAGAGTGAGGATGCGACTATTGTCTCAGCGATTGTAGCCCTTGCAAAAACACTTAACCTGAAAGTCGTGGCTGAAGGTGTAGAAACCGAAGCGCAGCAGGCCTTTTTGACCGAGCTAGGCTGTAACACCCTTCAGGGTTATCTGTTAGGTAAACCCGTCAGTGCGGAAACCATCGAAGCACTTTGTGCCCGAGGAGAAATGTTACCTGCCGCTGAGTAGTAAGCATCATCAGGCGACACGCGAATGACAGGAAGTGTCGCCAGAATGCTATCAACCAGAGCGGGGGCCTGCTGATAAAGATTAAAACTGTCGGTATTCATTAGCCAGTTTTTAATTATTCCGCTAAAAAACCCGTGGAATACAATCAAGGTGAGATCAACATTCACCTTTGGCGAAATGATATTCCGCGAAATACAGGTTTCCAGCGTGGCACGGAGCGTGTCATCATTAAATCCAATACGTTTTCTGATTTCATGCTCTGAAATCATATCACCGCTAAATTCACACTTATGATACAGAATTTGTAAAAGCGCACATTGCCGGGGTTCATGGGCAATATACTGCAGCGCAGTAATAAATTTCTCACGAAGTTTTAACAAGGGATCGTCACTATCGGAAAGGGAAAGCCTGTCGCGGATAATGTCGCGAAGGGGTAATTGCTGTTCCCAGATGGCATTAAATATTTCAGATTTACTGGTGAAGTGCCAGTAGATAGCGCCGCGCGTCACCTTAGCAGCATCAGCGATATCCGTCAGCGTCGTGCTGGCTACGCCACGCGTCGCAAACTGTCCGATAGCCGCCTCAATCAGTTTCTGCCGGGTTTGTTGAGCTTCTTCTTTCTTTTTACGCGCCATAGGCAACTACTCGTGACTCAGAAGGTTTAAAGGTAATATTGCGTTCATGCAAATGTAAGTATTCACTAAAATCCGATTTAATTTTGCACAAAAAAGGTCACCTCTATTAATTTATAATTAATACAAATACATTAAATCAATTAAATTAGCGGGATGAATAATAAGAAGCATTAAACTCACTTACCTGATTAATATACATGAAGTATATCCCTAAATGGACATGGTCGGATTCTGATTTTTTCTGCAAGTATGGTCATTCGCACTTATAAATTAAAAAAAATTAAATACCCTCATTATTATACGCAGCTACATTTTATTTTTTATCCCTCTGCCCCGCTACCGATTCGCGGCATATATCGGTTTATGGGTATTTAAAGGAACAGTAATGACGAATCATTTCAGACGCTTGCCCTTATCCGGTTTCATTGTCTGCGCGGTACTGCTCACTGGATGCGATGGTCAGGAAAATCAACAACACCTGCAGGCACCTCAGGTCAGCGTGCATATTGTGCAAAGCGCGCCTCTGGCTGTCACCACTGAACTCCCGGGAAGAACAGATGCGTTCCGCGTTGCAGAGGTTCGTCCGCAGGTTAGCGGTATCATCCTGCGCCGCAACTTCACGGAAGGTAGCGATGTAAAAGCCGGGGATTCGCTTTATCAGATTGATCCTGCAACCTATCAGGCGGCATACGATAACGTGAAAGGCGAGCTGGCGAAGGCCCAGGCGGCGGCCAATATTGCGCACCTGACGGTGAAACGTTATCTCCCGCTGGTCGGCACACAGTATGTCAGCAAGCAAGAGTATGACCAGGCCGTCGCCACGGCCCAGCAGGCAGATGCCAGCGTCGTCGCCGCCAAAGCGGGCGTTGAAAGTGCACGAATCAATCTTGCTTATACCAAGGTGACGTCTCCCGTCGATGGTCGCATCGGCAAATCCAGCGTGACGGAAGGGGCGCTGGTGACGAACGGACAAACCGCTGCGCTGGCAACGGTCCAGCAGCTCGATCCTATTTATGTCGATGTCACCCAGTCCAGCAATGATTTTATGCGCCTTAAACAAACGAGCCTGCAAAAAGGCGATAACGCCAGCAGCGTTGAGCTACTGATGGAGAACGGACAGCCCTATCCGCTGAAAGGCAGATTGCAGTTCTCTGACGTCACGGTGGACGAAAGTACCGGCTCGATTACCCTGCGCGCTATTTTCCCGAATCCTCAACATCTGCTGTTACCCGGCATGTTCGTTCGCGCCCGCATTGATGAAGGTACGCAGCCGGATGCGATTCTGGTTCCCCAGCAAGGCGTGACCCGCACACCGCGAGGCGAAGCCACCGTGATGGTGGTGAACGATAAAAACCAGGTTGAGTCTCGCACCGTCGTTGCGCCTCAGGCGATTGGGGACCGCTGGCTGGTAACCGAAGGGCTGAAAAACGGTGACCGCGTGATCGTCAGCGGGCTACAGAAAGTCAGACCGGGGGTAACCGTCGTCGCCACGCCGGATACCACAACGACTCCAGCCGGTTAAGGGACGACGACATGGCTAATTTCTTTATTCAGAGACCGGTTTTCGCCTGGGTACTTGCCATCATTTTGATGATTGCAGGCGGGCTGGCCATTCTTAAACTCCCCGTCGCACAGTACCCAACCATTGCACCTCCCGCCGTGGCGATATCCGCGACCTACCCGGGAGCAGATGCCCAGACAGTACAGGATACCGTGACCCAGGTTATCGAACAGAACATGAACGGTATCGATAACCTGATGTATATGTCATCCACCAGCGATTCAGCGGGCAACGTCACCATCACTCTGACCTTCGAGTCAGGAACCGATCCGGACATCGCTCAGGTGCAGGTGCAGAACAAGCTGCAGCTCGCCATGCCGCTGCTGCCGCAAGAGGTGCAGCAGCAAGGAATTGGCGTGGAGAAATCCAGCAGCAGCTTCCTGCTGGTCGCCGGCTTTGTTTCAGACAACAATAATCTTACGCAGAACGACATCTCTGATTACGTCGCCTCAAACGTCAAAGATGCCATCAGCCGAACGTCTGGCGTCGGCGACGTGCAGCTGTTTGGTGCTCAGTATGCGATGCGCATCTGGCTTGACAGCAACGCGATGAACAAATACCAGTTGACGCCGCTGGATATTATCAGCCAGCTGAAAACGCAGAACGACCAGATAGCGGCAGGCCAGCTGGGCGGAACGCCGTCCATTCCCGGTCAGCAGCTGAATGCCTCGATCATCGCGCAAACTCGCCTGAAATCACCGGAGGAATTTGGCCGCGTGACGCTCAAGGTGAATCAGGACGGCTCGATGGTTCATCTGAAGGATGTGGCTCGCATTGAGCTCGGTGGCGAAAACTATAACATGGTCACTAAAATCAACGGGCAGGCAGCAACCGGTCTCGGGATCAAGCTGGCAACCGGAGCAAATGCGCTGGACACCGCGGCTGCCATTAAGAGCAAGCTGGCGCAACTGCAACAGTTCTTCCCACAGGGTCTGAAAGTTGTCTATCCCTATGACACCACGCCTTTTGTAAAAATCTCTATCCACGAAGTGGTGAAGACCCTGTTTGAAGCAATCATTCTCGTCTTCCTGGTCATGTACCTCTTCCTGCAAAACCTGCGGGCAACGCTCATCCCGACTATCGCGGTGCCGGTCGTTCTGCTGGGTACCTTCGCGGTTCTGGCGGCATTTGGTTTCTCCATCAATACCCTGACGATGTTCGGCATGGTGCTGGCGATAGGTCTGCTGGTCGATGACGCTATCGTGGTCGTTGAGAACGTTGAACGCGTCATGGTCGAGGATAACCTGCCGCCCAAAGAGGCCACGCAGAAGTCGATGGAGCAGATCCAGGGTGCGCTGGTAGGGATCGCCATGGTGCTCTCGGCGGTCTTTATTCCAATGGCCTTTTTTGGCGGCTCGACTGGAGCAATATATCGCCAGTTCTCACTGACTATCGTGTCCGCTATGGCGCTGTCGGTACTGGTTGCGCTAATCCTGACGCCCGCACTCTGCGCAACGTTGCTTAAGCCCGTATCCGACGACCATCGTCAGAAAAAAGGTGGCTTTTTCAGCTGGTTTAATGCGCTCTTTGATAAAAGCGTGGAGCACTACAGCAACAGCGTGAGCGGTATTTTGCGCAAGACAGGGCGCTATCTGGTGGTGTACGTCATCATCGTCGGTGGGATGGCGGTGCTCTTCCTGCGCTTACCTACCTCCTTTCTGCCCGAAGAGGATCAGGGGGTGTTCATGACGATGGTTCAACTCCCGGCAGGTGCAACTCAGACGCGTACTCAACAGGTGCTCGACCAGGTACAGGACTATTACCTGAACAAAGAGAAGGCGAACGTCGAATCCGTCTTTACCGTAAATGGCTTTAGCTTTAGCGGCCAGGGTCAGAACGCCGGCATTGCCTTCGTCAGCCTGAAGCCCTGGGAGGAACGCCCGGGACAGAAAAACGGCGTTGAGGCGATTGTCGGTCGCGCGACTAAAGCCTTCAGTCAGATTAAAGATGGCCTCGTGTTCCCGTTTAACCTGCCTGCAATTATCGAACTGGGTACCGCTACGGGCTTCGATTTTGAATTGATCGATCAGGCTAACCTGGGGCATACCCAGCTGACTCAGGCGCGTAACCAACTGCTTAACATGGTGAAAGAGCACTCTGATCTGCTGGTTAGCGTGCGACCTAACGGTCTTGAAGATACGCCCCAGTTCAAGCTTGATGTCGACCAGGAGAAAGCACAGGCGCTGGGCGTCAGTCTTTCTGACGTCAACCAGACGATTTCAACGGCCTTAGGTGGCACCTATGTGAACGACTTTATCGATCATGGGCGCGTGAAAAAAGTCTACGTACAGGCCGACGCAAAATTCCGTATGTTGCCAGGAGATATTAACAACCTTTACGTGCGCAGCGCGAATGGAGAAATGGTCCCTTTCTCAGCCTTTAGCAACGCTCGCTGGGTCTATGGTTCACCCCGACTGGAGCGCTATAACGGGATGCCCTCTATGGAGATCCTCGGTGAGTCAGCCCCGGGTAAAAGTACCGGTGAGGCTATGGTTATGATGGAAAGTCTCGCGGCAAAACTGCCTTCCGGTATCGGATATGACTGGACGGGGATGTCTTATCAGGAGCGGCTTTCGGGTAACCAGGCACCTGCCCTGTACGCCATTTCACTGATCGTGGTGTTCCTGTGTCTGGCAGCGCTGTATGAAAGCTGGTCCATTCCGTTCTCCGTTATGCTGGTTGTGCCGCTGGGGGTCATTGGGGCGCTTCTCGCAGCGTCACTGCGTGGATTAAACAATGACGTCTATTTCCAGGTCGGCCTGCTGACGACGATTGGTTTATCGGCGAAAAACGCCATTTTGATCGTCGAATTTGCTAAGGACCTGATGGAGAAAGAAGGTTCAGGCATCATTGAAGCCACACTGGAAGCGTCAAGGATGCGCCTTCGACCGATCCTGATGACTTCCCTGGCCTTTATCCTTGGTGTCATGCCGCTGGTAATCAGCGCCGGGGCCGGGAGCGGCGCACAAAACGCCGTCGGTACGGGTGTGATGGGGGGAATGCTTTCTGCAACGCTTCTGGCGATTTTCTTCGTGCCCGTCTTCTTTGTGGTTGTCCGTCGACGCTTTACCCGTCATAAAGATTAACATTTCCCTAAAAAGGCACCTCAGGTGCCTTTTTTATTTTTAAGATAAACAATGAATTAGGCATTAAGCAAAAGTCATGTTAAAAATACGATGATTTGTATTAAGTAAAAACACTCTATTACCCCTTCATAATGTCTCCATTAATTCGTCCTGAAACCGGCTTTTCTCCACGATTTTTACAAACTACATAATTTGAGATTATTCCTCGTGTAACGTGGACTTACCCCGGTGGTAAAATAACCTCCAGTTCGTTAATTGCCCTCCTGGCTTTATAGCGGACGAGAAATAATACTGAGGTAACATCATGAAAAGATTCATTTCCGTTGCACTCCTCGCTGCGCTGCTTGCTGGTTGCGCGCACGACTCTCCATGTGTACCGGTTTACGACGACCAGGGCCGACTGGTTCATACCAATACCTGTATGAAAGGCACCACCCAGGATAACTGGGAAACTGCAGGTGCTATCGCCGGCGGTGCTGCCGCAGTGGCGGGTTTGACGCTGGGTATTGTTGCCCTGACGAAGTAACATCTGTTGAGAAAGCGCGGCTCTGTCCGCGCTTTTGCTTTTAATGAGTGCAGCATTTTCAAATAAGTAAAAAAATAGCCCCGCATTTATTCGCGTAATTAATTTAAGCCTGACGCCAGTCACAACTTTTTCGTATAGTCACTCAAATTACCTGGCCTATCGTGATGATTTTCACACATTAATATTATTGAATACCCTGCCAATATTCACGCTGAAAACTATCTCTTCTTTTTCCTGACTCGACTCAAAACTTTTGCTCCAATTTGTGGCACAGGTTGTAATTTCGCACCGTTTCAGGGCGCTCGTTTTATTTAAGCCTGTCTACACTCAGCATTAAGCGTTCACTCATCTCTAATTTTGTCGGACGCAAAACTGGCATTACGTTTGCTTTATAAACGTTGGCCAAAGCCACAGACAGGTAAAGCGTTTAAAAACGCCTCTATAACGATAAATTTCGCCACACAGGATGCATTATGAAAAAGACGATGATAGCCAGCCTGGCCGCTGCAGGCATGTTGTTTGCCGTAGCTGGTCAAGCCCATGCGGGAACGACACTGGATGCCGTTAAAAAGAAAGGTTTTGTTCAATGCGGTATCAGTGACGGTTTGCCTGGCTTCTCTTATGCCGATGCGAACGGCAAATTTACCGGTATTGATGTGGATGTCTGCCGTGGCGTTGCAGCCGCCGTTTTTGGTGATGACAGCAAAGTAAAATACACCCCGCTGACGGCGAAAGAACGCTTTACGGCACTGCAGTCCGGCGAGGTCGACATGCTCTCCCGTAATACCACCTGGACGTCATCCCGTGATGCAGGCATGGGGATGTCATTTACGGGCGTGACCTATTATGACGGCATCGGCTTCCTGACCCACAACAAAGCCGGCCTGAAAAGCGCTAAGGAGCTGGATGGGGCCACCGTTTGTATCCAGGCGGGCACCGATACCGAGCTGAACGTCGCCGATTATTTCAAAGCAAATAACATGAAATATACGCCAGTGACATTCGACCGCTCGGATGAATCGGCTAAAGCGCTGGAATCCGGCCGTTGCGACACGCTGGCCTCTGACCAGTCACAGCTGTATGCCTTACGCATTAAGCTGAGCAACCCGGCAGAATGGATTGTTCTGCCTGAAGTGATCTCCAAAGAACCTCTCGGCCCTGTCGTTCGTCGTGGCGATGAAGACTGGTTCTCCATTGTTCGCTGGACGCTGTTCGCCATGCTGAACGCAGAAGAGATGGGCATCAACTCGAAAAACGTGGACGAGAAAGCTGCTAAACCATCCAACCCGGATATGGCGCACCTGCTCGGTAAAGAAGGTGATTTCGGCAAGGATCTGAAGCTGGATAACAAGTGGGCTTACAACATCATCAAACAGGTGGGCAACTACTCTGAGATCTTTGAACGCAACGTGGGATCGGAAAGCCCGCTGAAGATCAAACGCGGCCAGAACAATCTCTGGAACAACGGCGGTATTCAGTACGCACCACCAGTACGTTAAGTCATAGCTGTAACGGGCACTGCTGCGGCAGTGCCCACTCCAGAGTCATGGTTACTGAGGTTTCTTATGTCCCATCGCCGCTCAGCCGTAAAAGGATCGCTATCCTTTTCTCATCCCGCGGTCCGCGCCTGGCTATTCCAGATTATTGCTATTGTTGCGGTTGTTCTCATCGCCGTGTATCTCATCCATAACACCATCACCAACCTGAATAATCGCGGCATTACCTCCGGTTTCGCGTTTTTAGACCGCAGCGCGGGGTTTGGTATTGTTCAGCATCTTATTGATTACCAGGAAGGTGACACGTATGGACGCGTGTTCGTGGTCGGTTTACTGAATACGCTGCTGGTATCGGCGCTTTGTATCGTCTTCGCCTCGATACTGGGCTTCTTTATTGGCCTGGCGCGTCTTTCTGAAAACTGGCTCCTGCGGAAGCTGTCGACTGTTTATATTGAAACGTTCCGCAATATCCCCCCGCTCCTGCAGATCTTCTTTTGGTATTTTGCCGTATTGCGTAACCTACCCGGCCCCCGTCAGGCCGTCGACGCGTTTGAGCTTTTTTTCCTGAGCAACCGTGGGTTGTCTATCCCTTCTCCTCTGCCGGGTGAAGGTCTGTACGCTTTTATCGGCGCGATTGTGATAGCGTTTGCTCTGTCTGCCGGGGTATTCCGTTTTAACCGCAAGCATCAGATCAAAACCGGTCAGCTTCGCAGAACCTGGCCCACGGCAGTTATCCTGCTCGTTAGCCTGCCGCTGGTGGCACACTGGCTGTTTGGGGCCGCGTTGCACTGGGATGTTCCACACCTACGAGGCTTTAACTTCCAGGGTGGAATGGTGTTAATTCCCGAGCTGGCAGCTCTAACATTGGCGCTGTCGATTTATACGTCCGCGTTTATTGCCGAGATTATTCGTGCCGGGATCCAGGCCGTACCTTACGGACAGCACGAGGCGGCACGCTCGCTGGGATTACCCCATACCGTGACGCTTCGCCAGGTCATTATCCCGCAGGCTTTACGGGTCATCATTCCGCCTCTGACCAGCCAGTATCTCAACATCGTTAAAAACTCGTCGCTGGCCGCCGCTATTGGTTATCCGGATATGGTGTCACTCTTCGCCGGAACCGTGCTTAACCAGACCGGACAAGCCATTGAAACCATCGCCATCACGATGTCTGTCTATCTCATCATCAGCCTGGTGATTTCATTGCTGATGAACCTCTATAACCGTCGTATAGCACTGGTCGAGCGCTAAGGATTTATGATGACAAAAGCGATACTGTCGCACTCCTCGCGCCCTGCCAACTCGACAGGTGGACGTTTCATTCTCTGGGCGCGCAAGAACCTGTTCTCCAGCTGGAGTAACAGCCTGCTGACGATTGTCTGCCTGTGGCTCATGTGGGAATTGATTCCTCCTCTGCTGAACTGGGCGTTTTTACAGGCCAACTGGGTCGGTTCAACTCGGGCAGACTGTACAAAAGCCGGTGCCTGCTGGGTGTTTATCCATGAACGCTTCGGTCAGTTCATGTATGGGTTGTATCCGCATGAACAGCGCTGGCGGATTAATCTGGCGCTGGTTATCGGCCTGCTCTCTGTCGCAGTCATGTTCTGGAACAAGCTGCCTCACCGTGGACGCTATATTGCCGTCTGGGCGGTGGTTTATCCGATTATTGTCTGGGTGCTGTTGTATGGCGGTTTCCTTGGGCTGGAACGCGTTGAAACACGCCAGTGGGGCGGGCTGACGCTGACGCTGATTATCGCTTCTGTGGGGATAGCCGGTGCGCTACCGTGGGGGATTTTACTGGCCCTGGGACGGCGTTCAAAAATGCCGATTGTACGCGTGCTCTCCGTTATCTTCATTGAGTTCTGGCGTGGCGTCCCGCTTATCACCGTCCTGTTCATGTCGTCGGTCATGCTGCCGCTATTTATGGCAGAAGGTACAACGATCGACAAACTGATCCGTGCCCTGGTCGGGGTAATTCTCTTCCAGTCCGCCTATGTTGCAGAAGTTGTGCGCGGTGGTCTGCAGGCGTTGCCTAAAGGCCAGTACGAAGCGGCGGAATCACTGGCGCTCGGCTACTGGAAAACTCAGGGGCTGGTCATTCTTCCCCAGGCACTCAAGCTGGTCATCCCGGGTCTGGTCAACACGATCATTGCCCTCTTCAAGGATACCAGCCTGGTGATCATCATTGGATTGTTCGATCTCTTTAGCAGCGTGCAACAGGCGACCGTTGACCCAGTCTGGCTGGGTATGTCCACCGAAGGATATGTCTTTGCTGCCCTGATCTACTGGATCTTTTGTTTTAGCATGTCGCGCTACAGCCAGCATCTGGAAAAGCGCTTTAACACCGGGCGTACACCGCACTGAGGAAATTATGAGCCAAATAACTATGACACCCGCCGACGCGATGATTACGCTGGAAAGTGTGAATAAATGGTACGGACAGTTTCATGTCCTGAAGGACATTAATCTTAAGGTAAAGCAGGGAGAACGCATCGTCCTTTGCGGCCCTTCTGGCTCCGGGAAATCCACAACCATTCGCTGTATTAATCATCTTGAAGAACATCAGCAAGGACGCATTGTGGTTGATGGTATCGAGCTGAATGAAGATATCCGCAATATCGAACGCGTGCGTCAGGAAGTGGGTATGGTCTTTCAGCACTTTAATCTGTTTCCGCACCTGACCGTTCTGCAGAACTGTACGCTTGCACCGATTTGGGTACGGAAGATGCCGAAAAAGGAAGCCGAGGCGTTGGCAATGCACTATCTGGAGCGAGTGCGCATCGCAGAGCATGCCAATAAGTTCCCTGGCCAGATATCGGGTGGCCAGCAGCAGCGTGTGGCTATCGCCCGTTCACTGTGTATGAAACCGAAAATTATGCTGTTTGATGAACCGACATCTGCCCTCGATCCGGAAATGGTGAAAGAGGTTCTGGACACCATGATTGGGCTGGCACAATCCGGCATGACCATGCTGTGCGTGACTCACGAGATGGGATTTGCGCGAACCGTAGCCGATCGGGTGATCTTTATGGACCGCGGGGAGATTGTTGAGCAGGCGCCACCGGATGAGTTCTTTGCGCATCCGAAGTCAGAGCGTACGCGAGCATTCCTGTCGCAGGTGATTCACTAATCAGCAGTTTCTGCCCGGTAGCGCTGCGCTTACCGGGCTTACGGTTTTCACGAGAATCATAACGCAAAAAGGCCATCCTTTCGGATGGCCTTCTCACTTATTTGATGTCTGGCAGTTCCCTACTCTCACATGGGGAGACCCCACACTACCATCGGCGCTACGGCGTTTCACTTCTGAGTTCGGCATGGGGTCAGGTGGGACCACCGCGCTAAAGCCGCCAGACAAATTCTTTTACTTCTTGCCGAACTTTAACCTAAGTATAAAGTGGTGCTGATACCCAGAGTCGAACTGGGGACCTCACCCTTACCAAGGGTGCGCTCTACCAACTGAGCCATATCAGCACGCTAAATTTGATGCCTGGCAGTTCCCTACTCTCACATGGGGAGACCCCACACTACCATCGGCGCTACGGCGTTTCACTTCTGAGTTCGGCATGGGGTCAGGTGGGACCACCGCGCTAAAGCCGCCAGGCAA